>NZ_VOYT01000019.1:0-43660 GCF_013420145.1 Acinetobacter sp. YH12021 | reverse complement strand
CAGAAGTGAAACCTCTTCGCGCTGATGGTAGTGTGGGGTTACCCATGTGAGAGTAAGTCATCGCCAGCTCATTATTCTAAACACCCTCAACTAGCGTTGGGGGTGTTTTTTTATGCAGGAAAGAAAAGTAGAAAGAAATCTGAACAGAACTTCTGATTAAAATCTTTATGTCTTTTGATAAATCTGTGCTATACCTAATAAAACGGCATAGAAATTGCTTATCAAAAACTTATATATTAAGTTGTTGAAAAACATAAATTTAAAAGAGTGGGTGAAAATGAAGTTATCGGTTGGATTAAAAGTTGCAAACTCCTTGTCACTGACACCGCAGTTACAACAAGCCATTCGTTTGCTTCAACTTTCGAGCTTGGAACTTGAACAAGAAGTTCAAATTCAGTTGGACAGTAATCCCTTATTAGAAAAAGTCGAAGAACAAAGTAGTGTCGAAAGTTTATCCACCTTAGAAGAGCAAGAGCATGATCAAAAGGATTTGACTAAAGAATTAAATGCAGATCATCTACCAAATGACTTGCCTGTCGATACAGACTGGGATGATGTGTACACTCATTTACCCACGAGTTTGGGAGCAGCGGAATATGAAGAGCGCGAGGATAATCGTCAGGGACATTTAGGTTTAAAAGAGCACATGATGCAACAAATCAATCTGTTGCATTTTTCTCAAGTCGAGCAGCTCATTGCCTACTGTATTGTCGATGCTTTGGATGACAATGGTTTCTTGGATTGTGAAATATCTGAAATCACTACATCTGTGCAACATTTATTGATCTCCATGGAATACGAAGATGAAATTGAAGACGATGAAGTTTTGGTCGTTTTGAAACATATTCAGCGTTTAGAGCCGATTGGTATTGGTTCGCGTAATTTGGCGGAATGTTTATCTATTCAGCTTGAAAGTTTGGCTACAGATGTGCCTTATCGGCAGGAAGCACTGCAACTCTTGCAGCATTATGAGTTATTAATTTCGAATGATTTAGCCAAGTTAATTAAGCAAACGGGTTTAAGCGCAGATCAGCTACAGCATGCAGTGGCTTTATTAAAAACCTTGAAAGCGCATCCTGGTACAGCATTTGAAGATCAGGAGTCAGATTATCAAATTCCAGATGTAGTGGTCAGTAAAAAGCAGGACCATTGGCAGGTGCAGCTGAATCCTGATGTTGTACCGAAGCTTAGAATCAATTCATTTTATGCCAATATGATTAAACGTGCAGATCAAAGCGAAGACAATCAATATTTGCGCAATCAAATGTTGGATGCAAAAAACTTTATTAAAAGTGTCGATGAGCGTCATAAAACTTTATTAAAAGTCGCAACCTGCATTGTGCAACATCAACGTGAATTTTTAGAAATTGGTGCTGAAGGAATGAAACCGTTGATTTTGCGTGATGTTGCCGATGAGGTGGAGTTGCATGAATCTACAGTTTCACGGGTGACCACCAATAAATATATGTTAACTCCACGTGGTTTATTTGAATTGAAATATTTCTTTTCAAGTCATGTTGGAACCTGTTCAGGTGGAGAAGCATCCTCAACTGCGATTCGCGCGAAGATTAAAAAGTTAATTGCAGATGAAAATCCACGTAAACCTTTGTCAGACAACACAATTGCAAACCTTCTTAAGGAAGAAGGAATTGATGTGGCACGTAGAACGGTTGCGAAATATCGTGAGTCATTAAATATTCCGTCATCTTCTGAACGAAAAGTCTTGATCTAGTTTTTAAAATCGGTCTATTCTAAGGATTCATTATGACCAAATAATGAATTTTTTTTGAAGGAATAGTTAGACATGATTTAAAGTGACCGCTGCAGTGATCTGTTATTTGGCAATCAATCATGTGAACTATGCCTTCCTAATCCTAATGAAGGTGAGGGATAGAATTATGCAAATAACAATTCGTGGACATCACTTAGCTATCACCCCTGCAATTGAAGAAAATATTCGACTTAAATTTGCACAAATGACCAAACATCTGGATCAGGTCAATAGTATGCAGGTGAAATTAAGTAAAGATCATCAAATCGATAAACATTCTAAAAAAGGCAGCGCCAATCATATTGCAGAAGCAATTATTCGTTTACCTGGAACGGAGCTTTTTGCGCAGGCTAGTGCAGATGATATGTATACTTCAATTAAGATGATGACAGAAAAATTAAAACGTCAGTTAGAGAAACATCGGAAGATGCAGCTGGATTATCAGCCTTTAGCCATCTAGTTAAAATGTGATTTAAAAAGAGGTTTTGGATAAACCTCTTTTTTTATTGCGATAATGTATAGGATTAATGAATTATTTTTTCTATTTATAGTAAAATGACAGGTTTTTACACCGTTGGTCCTATATGAGGTCTTTGTGATGAATAGTGAACAGCTCACTGAAATTTTAAAAGCTGCTTTTCCAGAGGCTGAAGTTGCTGTAAGTGGGCAAGGCGGCAAGTTTGATCTTCGTATTGTAGATAATCAGTTTGAAGGTAAGCGTCCTGTTGCTCGTCAACAAGCAGTGTATGCACCATTGAATAGCTATATTGCCAGCGGTGAAGTTCATGCGGTTACAATTCGTGCAATGACACAAGAAGAATGGCGTAAAGCAAGCTTATTTGGAGCTTAATAATTTAATGGATAAATTTTTAATTCAGGGCGGTAATAAGCTCGAAGGTGAAGTGCGTATTTCTGGTGCAAAAAATGCAGCCTTGCCACTTCTTGCTGCAATGATTCTTGCAGAAACGCCAATTACATTGAAAAATGTTCCAAATTTAAAAGATGTAAATACCTTAGTGAAGTTGATCGCAGGCTTGGGCATTAAAATGTCTTATGAAGGCGATACAGTCATTGCAGATACATCAACGTTGGACAACAAATTTGCACCTTATGAATTGGTAAAAACCATGCGTGCTTCTATTTTGGTGCTTGGCCCATTGGTCGCGCGCTATGGTAGTGCAAAAGTATCTTTGCCAGGTGGTTGTGCAATTGGTTCACGTCCTGTCGATCAACATCTTAAAGCACTCGAAGCGTTAGGTGCAGAAATTGAAGTCGAAAATGGTTATGTAAATGCCAAAGTCAATGGTCGCCTTAAAGGTGGCGAAGTGGTCTTTGATATGGTCACTGTTGGCGGTACAGAAAACATTCTCATGGCTGCGGTATTGGCAGATGGTGTTACTACCATTCGTAATGCTGCGCGTGAACCTGAAATTACTGACCTTGCGCAAATGCTCATTAAAATGGGCGCTAAAATTGAAGGTTTAGATACCGATACTTTAGTGGTTACAGGTGTTGAACACTTGCATGGTTGTGAGTATTCGGTGGTTGCTGACCGTATCGAAACGGGTTCTTATTTGGCTGCGGCTGCAATTACGGGCGGTAAAATCAGAACCACACATACCGATCCTGCCTTGCTAGAATCTGTGTTAGATAAGTTTGAAGAAATGGGTGCGGAAGTCACACGTGGCGATGACTGGATTGAACTGGACATGATGGGCAAGCGCCCTAAAGCCGTGAGTTTCAGAACTTTACCACATCCTGAATTTCCAACAGACATGCAAGCACAGTTAATGGCGGTGAATGCGATTGGACGCGGTTTTGCTACCATTTCGGAAACTATTTTTGAAAACCGTTTTATGCATGTCCCTGAGTTGTCACGTATGGGTGCCAATATTCAGGTAGAAGGCAATGATGCGGTGGTGACAGGCGTAGAAAAACTTTCTGCTGCACCTGTTATGGCAACTGATTTACGTGCCTCATTCTCGTTGGTGTTAGCAGCATTGGCGGCAGAAGGCGAAACATTGATTGACCGTATTTATCATATTGATCGCGGTTATGAAAATGTAGAACAAAAGTTACAAGGTTTAGGCGCCCAAATTAAGCGAGTAAATTGATGAATGACATGAGAAACGATGATCCAAATTTTGACGTCATGGGCAAT
Organism: Acinetobacter sp. YH12021; assembly: GCF_013420145.1. Taxonomy (NCBI): domain Bacteria; kingdom Pseudomonadati; phylum Pseudomonadota; class Gammaproteobacteria; order Moraxellales; family Moraxellaceae; genus Acinetobacter; species Acinetobacter sp. YH12021. Next base: position 39,728 of record NZ_VOYT01000019.1, on the reverse strand, counting down.
TTTGATCATGGTTTAACTTTGGCATTAAGTAAGGGGCGAATTTTAAAAGAAACTTTGCCTTTATTAGAAACTGCGGGAATTAATTTACTGGAAGATCCAGATAAATCACGTAAGTTGATTTTCCCAACCACACATAAACAAGTGCGTATTTTAATTTTACGTGCCTCTGATGTACCAACTTATGTTGAAAATGGTGCGGCAGATATTGGGGTTGCGGGTAAAGACGTGCTGATGGAGCATGGCGCTCAAAATGTATATGAGCCGCTGGATCTGAAAATTGCCAATTGTAAATTAATGACTGCGGGCAAAGTTGGTATGCAGCGTCCAAAAGGTCGTTTAAAAATTGCCACTAAATATGTGAATTTGACCCGTCAATATTATGCCAGCTTAGGTGAGCAGGTTGATGTCATTAAACTCTATGGCTCAATGGAATTAGCACCATTGGTCGGTTTGGGTGATTACATTGTCGATGTGGTTGATACAGGTAATACTTTACGTGCCAACGGTTTAGAGCCGCTAGAAGAAATCTGTAAAGTATCTTCACGTTTAATTGTCAATAAAGCCAGTTTTAAGCGCAAGCAAGATTTGCTCAATCCAATTTTGGCACAACTTGAAAAAGCTGTGGCAGAACGAGAGTTGGCAAAACAATCTGCTTAACTTTGTATCCATCATCCTGCCTTCTCAAAAAACCGTCATTTAATGGCGGTTTTTTTATGTTCGTGCATGATTCTGTTCTTGAATGATTTCGAACGTGAATTTCCATCAAAACATACTGCTTTCGCCATGTATAGATTCCCACAAAGCCCTAGAAACAAGGTAAACTAAACTTTTCTATCAAACCTTGTGGGTAAATTGATGCGACGTTTATCGACTCAAGATCAAAGCTTTAAACAAGCCTTTGCAGACTTGTTGGCTTTTGAAACTGTCAGTGATCCTGAACTTTTAAAAACTGTAGATCAAATTATTGCTGATGTGCGTCAGCACGGTGATGCTCAGGTTCTTAAACTCACTCAACAGTTCGATCGACATCCAGCGCATCAATTTTCAGAACTTGAGTTAAGTCAGGAACAACTGAAAGCCGCATTTGATGCTTTAGATAACGAAGTTCGTGAAGCTTTGGAATTGGCTGCTGTACGTATTCGTGAATTTCACCAAGCGCAAAAGCAGGATGGCTGGACTTATGTTGATGCTTTGGGCAATACACTTGGGCAAAAAGTCACGCCATTAGATCGCGTTGGTATTTATGTACCGGGTGGTTTGGCATCTTATCCATCTTCTGTGCTCATGAATGCCGTGCCTGCGCATGTTGCTGGTGTACCTGAAATTATTATGGTGGTACCTGCACCGAATGGTGAACTCAATCCATTGGTTTTGGCCGCTGCATATTTAGCAGGGGTGACTCGTGTATTTACCATTGGCGGCGCGCAAGCCGTTGCTGCATTGGCTTATGGTACAGAAACCATCCCATCGGTAGATAAAATTACGGGGCCGGGTAACCGCTTTGTGGCGGCTGCAAAACGTGCTGTGTTTGGTCAGGTCGGCATTGATATGATTGCAGGGCCATCCGAAATTTTGGTTTATGCCGAAGGTGAAAATAATCCTGAATGGTTGGCGATGGATTTACTTTCCCAAGCCGAGCACGACACGGTTGCACAATCTATTTTTATTACACCAGATGCGCAATTGCTGAATCAGGTTGAACAAGCGATTGAACAGCACTTGGCGAATTTGCCTAAAGCTGAAATTGCCCGCACTTCTATTGCAAATCGTGGTGCATTGATCTTAGTCAAAGATCGTCAAGAGGCGATTGAATTGATCAACCAAGTTGCGCCCGAACACTTGGAGTTGTGTATGGATGATCCACAAGTGATGGCAGAAGAAATTCGTCATGCGGGTGCGATCTTTATGGGGCGCTATACACCAGAAGCTATTGGTGATTATTGTGCAGGGCCAAACCACGTATTACCAACGTCGGGTACAGCACGTTTTTCATCGCCATTGGGTGTTTACGATTTCCAAAAACGCTCAAGTCTGATTATGTGTTCAGCTGAGGGCGTGAAAAGTTTGGCGAAAACCGCTGATATTTTAGCGAAGCAGGAAAATCTGGATGCGCATGCACGATCAGCACGTTATCGTTATCAATCATAAATAGCATTACAACCTCTCCCTGACCCTCTCCTAATAAAGAGAGGGGAATTTAAACCACACAAATTTTGTGTCTTTAGTAATGAAAATTCCTCTCCCTTTGGGAGAGGTTAGGAGAGGGTTTAAAGAGAATACAAAATGAATATCACAGCAGAACAAATGCGTTTTTGGAGCCCTGAAGTACGTGAGCTAGAGCCTTATGTACCGGGTGAGCAGCCAAAAATTCAAAATTTATTAAAATTGAATACCAATGAAAACCCGTATCCACCTTCGCCTAAAGTGGTGGAAGCGGTGCAAAAGGTTTTAGAAAACTCGGCAGATGCACTGCGTTTATATCCAGATCCAGATGCGTCTGAGCTTAAGCAAGCCATTGCGAAACAGCAAAATGTAGCTGTTGGAAATGTCTTTGTTGGCAATGGTTCAGATGAAGTCCTTGCACATATTTTTAAGGCTTTTTTTGTTCAGGAACAGCCGTTACTGTATCCGGATATCACCTATAGTTTTTACCCTGTATATAGTCAATTTTTTGGGGTAAAAACTAAAATTTTGCCTTTAAATGATGATTTTGAAATTGTAGTTGATGACTATAAGCAAGCCAATGGTGGCATTATCATCACCAATCCGAATGCACCGACCAGTATTGCTTTAGGTTTAAGCGCGATTGAAGAAATTTTACAGGCCAATCCAAATTCAGTGGTGGTGATTGATGAGGCTTATGTCGATTTTGGTGCAGAGTCTGCAGTGAAATTGGTGGAAAAGTACGAGAATCTAGTGGTGTGTCAAACCACCTCTAAATCACGTTCATTGGCAGGTTTACGTGTTGGTTTTGCGATTGCACAACCACATTTAATTGCCGCATTGGAAGCCGTAAAAAATAGTTTTAACTCTTATCCAATGGATCGTTTTGCCATTGCAGCTGCGGTGGCATCTTTTCAAGATCAGGCGTATTTTGAAGCCCAATGCCAAAAAGTTATTGCTAGCCGTGAGAAATTGGTGACGGATTTAACGAGCTTGGGCTTTAAGATATTGCCATCACACGCCAACTTTATTTTTGCATCACATCCTCAACAGGATGCGGGTGAATTAGCTGCAGCATTACGTGAACGCGGTATTATTGTGCGTTATTTTAATAAACCACGCATCAATCAATATTTGCGCATTACTATTGGTACAGATGATCAAAATCAACGCTTAGTAGATACTTTAAAATACGATATTTTGGCTTAATTGTTAAAATATCGTAAAGGCGAGTGAAGCATTGAATTCACTCGCTTTTTTTGTTTTTGCGACATGCTATTGCGCAGGTTTGTACCAGCGGTTCAATAAGTCCAACATCGCTGAAACCTTATCAAAACATTCTTGATATTCTGCTTCACAAACAGATGCAATCGTGACGCCACCACCAGCCCATAATGAAACATCTTGCTGATATTTCTGAATAGAACGGATCAGGATATTCCAAGAACCCGTTCCATCGGCATCAAAATAACCCATAGAGCCGCAATAGGCGCCACGTGCTGCACCTTCGAGTTCATCTATAATTTGCATGGCACGAATTTTCGGTGCGCCTGTAATTGACCCACCTGGCAAGGCAGACATCAATACAGCAAAAGGATTCATCTCGGCTTTTAGTGTTGCGGTCACTTCACTGACCATGTGATGCACTTGGTTAAAAGACTCAATATTGAATAACTTTGGCGTTTTGACGCTGCCAGTTTCGGCATAAACACTTAAATCATTACGTAATAAATCCACAATCATCACATTTTCAGCCTGATCTTTTTTAGATTCACTTAATTGTTGTTTCGATTGTCGGTCTAATTCAGGATCGCCATAACGTGGCATCGTGCCCTTAATGGGTTTTGTGGTAATTTTTCGATTTTCCTCAAAATCGATAAAGAGTTCGGGCGAACAACTTAAAATTTCAAAATCACCAATACGTAAATAACCTGCATAAGGTGCATTGGTCAGTTGCCAAAACTGAGCTGCAGTTGCTAAAAGTGGACCTTGAGCCTCAGCGCTAAACTCTTGCGTAAGATTAATTTGATAACAATCTCCTGCCACTATATAGTCTTGAACATGTTGAAAGGCGCGTTGGTAATCTGTGAAATTCCAGCGGGCTTGACACTTTTGGCTTAATTGGAACTGTTCAATTATGGTTGATTGAGTATATAAATTTAAAATAAAATCAAAAATTTGCGTAGCAGCATCGTCTGAACTATAAAAATACCAGCCATCAGTTTCTTGCTGTAAATAGCTTTTAAATTGACCTAAAAAAACACTGGGTTGGGCGCGAGGCTGCATATTGATGTGTTGCTGTGCTGCTGCATCATACGAAACAAACCCCATTACACTGCAAAATGGGGCGGTGTCAGCATCTTCTAAAGCACCGAGATGAGCTGTTAAATCTAATTGAGTTGGACTTAATTCATATTGATCCAATGCCGTTTTTTGAAAGTAAAAATGTTGATGGTTTTGCTGCACACAATAGCGTTCAGCCAAAAAAGCAATACGTGCCTTTCCATTATTTTGCAAATAAATACAATGTGAAAGTGCTGCCAAAGCTTGCAAAATTCTTGCAGCCTCATATTCAGGTTCACAGAATAATTTTTTAAAATGAGTAGGATAGGACATAAAGCGTAAACAGCTGAGAGATTTTAAAAGGCTATTTTACATGATTGCAGCAGATAAAAAGCAAATAACCGTTTGTCGGTAAGATGTGGATTGCGACCAACAGCAGTTGAACAAAAAATAACTCAGATATACCTTTGTATGTGCAAACCGACTACTCAAGGAATGTGTGTTAGTGTTGTCCTCATTAAATAAAAAAACAATTACTAGCACTGAGTGGTAAAACCAAAAAAATAATACTCTCGGGAGAGTAACAAGATGAAAAAATTTACTAAACTTGCTTTGGTATCATCAATCGCGTTAACAACAAATGCAATGGCAATGCAGGCAATGGACGATACTGCATTAAGCGCAACTACTGGTCAAGATGGTTTAAGCATCGGGATTGGTATTTCTAAAATCGAAATCGAAAAACTTTTAATCCATGATAATGATGGTTTGGCTGCAAAAGGTGCTGCTGGAGACTTAGGTTTCGGTGGTACTTCAAAGGCAGGTGCTATCGTAATTAAAGGCAATGGTATTGCTGGAAATGCAAACGAAAAGCATGGTATTGTGATTGGCGCAAACTATGATGATAATGGTGCTTACTTGTTAGCTTCTCGTAACTTAGCTGACTTAGTGATTGATACAGACGCGGGTACAGGTACCAATAGTGCATTTATCAACGTGGCGGCACAAGTATCTGGCTTAGATATCAAAATTGGTGAAATTGGTGTATCTGCATCGAATGCTATGCCAGCAGCTGGTGCAACTAATATTCGCCGTGGTAACGATGATAAGAACTATAATGCAATTTTATCTGGTTTAACTTTAAAAACAGGTAAAATGGATGCCAATATTCAATTGGGTGCGGCTCCACAAGGTGCAATGATTAAATTAAACACCACAATGGTGGGTGGTTTAGAGATCAAAGACCTAGGTATTTTAGATAACTCTACTAAAGCAGGTACTGGAGATGGTACTGTAGGTAATCGTGCAGCAGGCCAAATCTATGTAGATAGCATTAAACTTACTGATGCAAACTCTACGGACTTAACCTTAAAACAAAACATTAGTGTGATTGGTAAGGAAGGTACTAACAATGGTTATATCCGTATTGTGAGTACTGGTGGTGCTAAAGATAACTATGTAGCAGGTATCCATTTAGGCAGTAAGGGTGCTGCTTCTATTGGTGATATGGAAGTTCAAGGTTTACAAACTTACTTTAGTCCAGCTGCTAGTGTATATACCAAAGGTGCTGTTATCACCATTTCAGGTCACTAATTTTAAAACTGAAAAAGCGCGTGAATTCACGCGCTTTTTTTTACAAATAAACTGATGAGTTCGCAAAAAAAATATAGAAAGCCCTTTTTTTTTTCTATAAAACGAGTATCTTTCTAAATACAAGGAAGTAGAGTGAAAACTCTAAAATAAAAATATTAGGCAGGTATTGCCGAGAACTAAAAAGTAAAAATATATGTTAGAGATCGCTTTGGGCTCGGCATTGATCTATTACGCTGCCACACAAGCCTTTGATTTAAAAGAACAGCATCCTGAAACTGTGCGTTACACAGAAACTTTGGATTCTAGAAATAATTCCTTTACCCGTATGCACAGAGAGCCTGTGCAAATTAAACCTGCTTTAGAAGATCAATTTCGCGGAATTGTGCGCCAAGCCTATGACTACAGTTGTGGTTCTGCAGCTTTAACAACCTTGCTGAATGGTTATGTAGGAACACAATTAAACGAGCAACAAACCATGAGTGGCTTGCTGCGTTATGGAGAATACGACCGAATTATTGAACGTCGTAGTTTTTCGCTATTGGATATGAAGCGCTTTGTCGCAGCTTTGGGCATGGAAAGTGGTGGATATCGCGGGGAGTTTTCGGATTTAGTTAAACAAGGACAGCCTGCAATTGTGCCGATTTCCTATGCAGGTTTTAAACATTTTGTGGTGTATAAGGCATATAAAAATGGACGTGTCTATGTGGCAGACCCTGCATTAGGCAATATCAGTTTTGATGAAGAACGCTTTAAAGAAGTCTGGGAAAATAACACCTTATTTCTAATTAATGTCGCACCGCAAAATCGTCAAACTATGTTGGCATTACAAGAAACAGATTTACGTCATGTGGAAGATGCAACAGTGAATCGTTATGCCTTTGTTGATATTCAATATCCACAATTTGCGATGGAAAAAATAGCCGATAAAGCATCGACAATACGTTTAGAGCGTAATGTAAATAAAGATTCTGAAAATTACGGACAGTACGAGCATCGTTTTTTAAGACTCTACTACAAAAACAAATAATCAGTTGTTCACGAAATACAAAAATAAAAAATGGAAGGGGTAAATCATGGATCGTAAATGGATGAATAAAACCTTATTGGCTCTCAGTATTCAAATGGTATTTGGGGTGGCTTATGCCGCAGAGGAGCCGCAATTAGGGGAATATGAAACCACAACTGAACAGGCAGAAGTATCAGATACAGCAGCATCAACTGCAGATACAAGTGCTGAAACAAATAGTGCGGTTGTCGCTGCAAATGGTGCACAAGCAGCATCATCTGCTTTGCAACAGCAAGAGGGCGACGCAACCAAAGAGGCGAATTTAGAGGAAGTGTTTACCTCGAATGAGCGTCAATATTCCCTTATGAGACAAGGTGAAATTTCATCTTATTATGATATTGATTATACCTATCATCGTGATACGCAGCTCGACCTTGAAATGGCTCAAGGTCAGTTGTATCAGCTTCGTGTGCAAGAAAATGCGTCCCACGCATTAACTAACACCTTCACCGCACAATATGGTTTGCGTGACAATTTAACTTTATCTGCTTCTGTACCATTGGTTGCAAAGTCAGACTTGTTAAAAGATGCCACGGCAGCAGGCTTGGGGGATATTTCTTTAGGTGCACGTTGGGAGCCATTCCCATTAAAAGCGGGGCGTTTACCTTTAATTTTATTCGCAAATTTATCGACCAAAACGGGGGATAGTCCTTACGAGATTAATCCTGTTAAAGATTTATCAACAGGTAAGGGTTACTACTCTGCAGGCATCGGTGCAAGTACGCGTAAGTATATTGACCCAGTTGTATTGTTTGCTTCTGCTTCAGCCAACTATGGTTTTAAAGAAAGCGGTCTCAATCAAATTCGCGGTAGCCGTATTATTGAAGAGTTTGAGCCAGGTATTAGTGGTGGTTTTGCTTTTGGTTTTGCTTATTCGTTTAACTACGATGTGTCGATGACCATGTCCTATCAGCAAAGCTTTAATACAGGTTCGGAGTTTACTTATCATACGGGTGAAAGCTATTCACCTGCAGACCAGACCAGTTCGACTTTGGCTATTTCATTAGGCGTTCGCGTTTCACCTGAAACCATTGTGAATGGTACGGTAGGAATCGGTCTGACCGAAGACGCGCCAGACGTATCACTTGGTTTGTCATTCCCACTGGATATTCTCGGTTTCGGTAAAAAAATTCGCTAAGAGGCTAGTCGCATGAAAATGATACGACTTCGCCCGTTAGTGACTGCAATTATACTGTCGGGCTGTTCAGGGGCTGCTTTTGCGCAGCTTGGACAAAACTTATCTGTCGATATTCGTTCTTTGACTATGGGGAATGCGGTCACTGCAGATCCTCCTGGTATTAGTGCGATTCACTTTAACCCTGCTGCACTGACCAAGATTGAAGGTTTGCAAACAGATGTGCAAGGGGTGTTGGCACATTTTGATGTACAGCGTGAGCTTTCTGTTCCAGCAGGTTATGACGTATTTGGTTATTCTGATGACCCTGTGGTGTGTAACGATGGGCCAGAAATTTTGGCCGATTTTTGTACCGATTTTAAAGGTACAGTACAAGCCGATGTCGAATATCCAACGTTGTATGTCCCGATTCTGAAAAAATTTGTCGATTTAGGTAAGGGTATGCCACTGGCAGCGCCAACCAACGGTATTGCCTATAATCCACCTGGTTCCAAAGTAACCTTTGCCACCGCATTATATGCACCGCTGATTGCAGGCTTTGGTGCCGAAAATGGTAACCCTGGTAACTTTATGGGACAACAGGTTGCCTTAGAACGTATCACCTATCTTTCTCCATCTATTGCCTATCAAGTCAATGATGAATTGTCAGTCGGTGCGTCAATTGGGATGTCTTACCAAGCTATCGCCATGAATACCGATTTGCGCTTCCCGAATGAACTAATCGGGATGTTGCGTATGGTGGATGAGGTCGTCTGTACGCCATTTAAAGAAAATTCAGACATCATTACCGATATTTTGTTGCTCGGGATTTGTAATGCCGAAGAAGGCATGAATCCATTTTCCCGTTTTGGGCAAATGCAACTGGCGGTTGAGCAAAGTTTAAGCCCGAGTTATAACTTGGGTATTTTGTGGGAACCGACAGAAGATTTTAGCTTTGGTATGGTGTATCAGAGTGCAGCTAAAATGCGCTTAAAGGGCAAATATCATATTGATAACTCGAAAGCACCGCGTGAGTTAATTAATGGTTTGATGTCTTCACCAACAGGTCAGATTTTAGCGGCAATTTTAGGTTTCCCAAGTTATATTCCAGCCAGTGAGTCTGGTTTGGTTTCTATGGATTTTGAATATCCTGCGCACTTTCAAGCGGGGATAAAATATAAAGTCATGCCTGATTTACAAGTCAATTTTGATGTGGGCTGGACTGACTATAAAGCATGGGATAAATTCAAATTCGAGTTTGACCGTCAAATCTCGGCATTAAAAATTGCAAAACTGCTTTCGGAGCATGTGTCTGATGACAGTTTAGCTTTGCCATTAGAGTTTAAGTCACCGTGGAACTGGGGTGTTGGCATCGAATATTCAGCCACAGACCGTTTAAAACTGCGTGCGGGTTATGAACCACGTGGTAGTGCGATTCCTGACAATAAACGTAACACCATGGTACCAATTAATAATGCACGTTTATTCGGTCTGGGTGTGGGATATCGTTTTGATGCAGATACAGACCTTGATTTATCCATCGGCTTTTTACAAAGTAAGGATAAAATTCCAGCCAATACCAGTAGCTTAGCCAATAAGGAAGGTGTGAATAACCTGCTGTTAAACCCTTATGCGGGTTTGAATGTGAAAACGGATACAAAAATTACAATTCTTGGATTGAGTTATAGAACACGATGGTAAGTTCAGTACGGAAAATAAAACGGACTTTATTTTCAAAGTCGATACTCACACTGATTTTCAGTATGGGATCGGTGTGTTACGCGAATCAGTTTTACACCATTATTGGACCAGATGGTCGTCCAATTGTGGTGCAGCGTAATGCTGCAGAAAAAAAGCAAACGATACAGGCGTTGGAAACCGCACAACAGCAAAAGCAAGTCCAACAAAAGCAAGTCCAACAAAAGCAACTACAAGAAAATCAACAACAAGACCAGTTTAAGCAAGACAAGGTGCATCAAGCACAGCAGATACCTGCTCAAACATCCGTTCAGGTATCTAAAAATACTTCTGCTCAGGTGAACAAGCAACTGAATCAGTCTAAGCCGAATATCTCAGAACAATCCGCTACGTCACAAAATCAGGCCAGTCAAAGCAAAGTGAATTCAACATTGCGCGCATCACACACTGAGCCAAATGCAGCGCAGCAAGAAATTTCCAGTGCGGAATCTGTTCATCAAACAGGATTCACTAAAGAAGTGATGATCAACAAAGTTGCTGTTAAACCATCTGTGTTAGAGGGGTTACAACAGCTTCCTCAGCAATTTGCGATTGATCCATCCACAGTGTCTGTCTCTAAAAAAACACCAGATCAAGCATCGCATACATCTGCCCAACAAACGGGTTTTATGGAGATGGCGGGTGAACAGTATGTTAAAAGTGAGTATTTGGAAGATCAGGAGTTTAATTTAGAAGGGAAAAAACGCTTTTACAGTATGCCAGAAGGCATGATTGACACAAAAAATGGCGGTGGTGCTCGTATGCAAGTGGTCGAACGTGAACGTGGTGTAAGCCGTTCCGTTCTCAATAAATTATTTAAAAAGCAATCGGTTGCTGAGCCTCACGCTATTGTTTTGGCTGCAGACTATTATCGTGTTAATCAAGCTGAAGCAATTGAGGGTTTGGGGCAGCAATGTTTTGCTGAAAGCAAAAAAAATAAAGCTAAAACCTTAAAAGCACAACAAGATTTAAATTTGTGGCCTAGAGCTCCCTTAACCGAAAAATTTGATTATGAATTGGTGAAGTTAGAAGGCAATATTCAAAATATTCAAATCAACTCTTATGCCATGAAGCAAAATCAACCGACCTTTTATTGGCCGTTTGTGGTTTTTCTGGATCAAAAAGGCTGTGTGATTGAAGGTGCTGGTGGTTTTAGAAATCAGGATACTGCAGGCAATGTCTTACAACATGAGGTGATAGAGGGCATGCTGCAACTTCCAAAAAATAGCCACTATGTATTATTAACGCCATTGGCTTCTGCAGTGGATATGGAACATCGCGCGCTCAGTAACCAAGGGCAATTAAAACTCATTGCGATACGCTAACAACAATAAGAGAATTCAGGATGAAAACAAGACATATTTTACCTTTTGCAACGACAGCATTGATGGCGGCCTTGAGTGGTTGTGGTGGAGAAAGTGCCAATATTAATCCAGAGCCTAATGCTGTGGCGTATATCAATGGAAGTTGTGCCAGTACAGCAAAAAACTGCGTGGAATTTGCATTGGATTATCCTGTGGATGGTTTGAATTTTACCTGTAGCAGTGATACCAGTAAAACCTACATCACCATGATTGAGCCGAAAAGTAATGCGGCAACAGGTAAATGTAGTGAAGGAGATAAAGTCCACTTCTTTATTCAGGAAAAGACCAATCAATATATTGATTTAGGCACAGTATCATTGTCTGATATTGGAATGGTCAGTACTGCAGGCGCGGGTTATCCACGTTTAAGTGTGTTAGATATGGCACGTGGATTAACAGGACGCCAAGCAACGAGTTTAAGTAGTAGTGACGAAACGATACAGGTCGCGACTGCAATTGTACGTGTTTTACAGGCTTTATCTCTTGAAAATAAAAATTTTGTCGCAGGCGATATTCAGCCTTTAACGATTACGACACTCAAAAAAGAACAATTGGCAAATGTTGCTGAGTCCGTTGAGCTTGGTGACTATCGTTCAGGGGCTTATGCCAGTATTTTACGCCCGTGGGTAGATGTGTCACAGGTATCTCAAGATGATGCTTATCAAGCATTAAACACCTTGGTTTACATGAATAACTCGGCATCTTATCAAGCTAACTATCCGATTTTAGCCAAAGAAGACTCACAATTGCCACAGGGTTTATATGGCTGTAATTTGGCAGATTGTAAATCTACGGTCGCAGATTTGAAACACCTCATTGGGCAGTATCAACTGATTACAGACCGTTCAGGGTATACCTTCGGTTATGGTATGCAGTGGAAAGGTGCGGTGTCTGCGAACACGACTAACCCAATTTTAACGGTGAGTGGTGAATTGATTCGTAAAGTGCGTCCTGAGCGTATGGTTGCAGCAGCACAAACCACATGGGTCAACCCATTGAATAAACGTATTCAGGGGCCATTCCATTTTAGTGTGAATGACAATACGGCTGATGATTTTAAAATTACCCAAGGTAAGGTGTTTAATGATTATTTAATTGCGGGCACGGAAGGTTTTTATAAATTATTGACCAAATCTACAACAGCGAATCCTGCAGATTATGGTCAATGGCAACAAACTATAGGCACTGATCAGTTCAAAGGTTCTTTTGATGCCTATAAATTCTTTTCTGTGAACTTTTTGGATAATCGCGTTTTTAAAACCCAAAAAAATGTACCTTTAGGCAGTCGCTATATTTTCCCAATTTATGCAACCTTGACCTTTAATTTTGATGGCGGAACGACGACAGATAGCATCAAATTAGGTGTTGTTTTAGATGAAGATGGCAATATTCGTACAGATATAGCACCAAATGCCACAGAAACCGATATGTCTGGTCAGTGTGCAGCAATTAGTCAGTCTGGTGCTGAATATGTTGATACAAATGGTGTGCAGCAATACCGTATAGGTGTGTTAGGTGCAACCGATATCGACAATAAAGCAGTTACTTTGCGTATGATTTTGGCCAATCCAATATTTCATAAACTTGATGGCGCAGTCATTGGTTTGAATACCAAAATTGAAGCGGTTGAAGGTGGAAATGGTCAAGTGGTGGGCGGTGCACGTGCCAATATTGGCAATTTAGTTGCAGCCAACTCTACACGTATTACATTGTCTGATTTCAATGGCTCAACAGTGAAGTGGAGCAATATTTATCATGCGCAACTTGCAACTTACGTGGCTCAAAACCCAGCTTTAGCAACCGATACAGATAAAGCTTTGGTGAAAGCCCAAGGTGGAGCTGTAAGTCTAGATGTTGCCGAATGTTATAACCCAGATAAAGTGCGTATTTAGCATTAATTTCCTATGATATAGAGATGAAAATAGCTCACTACTCAGTGGGCTATTTATTATTCAGATTTTAGCTTGATTCAAATGAACATCATGTGGGGTTTTTAACCCGTATGATCGGTACGTGAACCTAAGGTTTCTAAGTGGGTCGTGAAATGGTTGTTTTTTCGATCTGCAAAGTAGTGTTGTAAAGTACGTTCTACACTTGGGAAAGCCAATTCAGACCACGGAATTTCATCTTCACTAAACAAGCGTGATTCGATGGTTTCTTCACCTGCACCAAATTGACCATTCAACAATTGAGCTTTGAACAGCACATAAATTTGCCCAATCCGTGGAATGTTATACATGCAATAAAGTTGTTCGATTTCAATTTCCGCTTCGGCTTCTTCGCGGGTTTCACGGGCAGAACCTTGCTCCATGGTTTCAAACATTTCCATATAGCCTGCGGGTAAAGTCCACAAACCATAGCGTGGTTCAATTGCACGACGACACAACAATACTTTATTTTCCCAAACGACCAATGCACCACAAATGACTTTTGGATTGACATAGTGAATATTGCCACATGCGCTACACACTTGACGTAATTGCTGATCGCCAAGCGGAATTTTCGTTGTTGTTTTTTGTCCACAATTTCCACAAAAGTTCATAGTGATCGTCATTGTTGAAGGGAGTTCTCAGAATAACTGAAAATTTCAACTTTGGCATCCTCTCTATCTATTGCCCACCTATTTCAGCTATGATGAAAACTTAGACAAGGAGAATTATAAGGCATGATTGATCATTCGCTCACGCATCTATTACAGCAACGTTTGCGCTTTTCTAAAACGTTCATGGAAGCGCATGCAGCGGTATTGATTGCCATTACCGACGAGTCTGATCCAAAGGTATTGCTAACCCGCCGTTCTACCTTACTCAATAATCACGCGGGTGAGGTGTCTTTCCCTGGTGGCAAACGCGATCCGCAAGATACCAGTAATATTGTGGTGGCATTGCGTGAAGCGCAGGAAGAAACCGCATTAAATCCATTTGAAGTGCAGTTGATTGGTGACTTGCCAATGCAAAAAGCCCGTAATGGAATGTTAGTCAAACCTGTGGTGGGGCTGATTCCCCCAAAAGTAGAACTAATTGCACAACCTTCAGAAATTGATCGGATCTTTTTTGCCTCTTTGCAGCATTTAATGGAAGCGCCACCAACGCCGTATGAAGTGAGCTTTGCACAACAAAAATTATATTTTCCGAGTATGCAGGTTGAAGATGAAGTGGTTTGGGGCTTAACAGCGCGGATGTTGGTGTCTTTATTTGAATATGGTTTGGATTATCGTAAAGAATGGCCGTTTTTGTTAAATTCACCAACATTTAAGAAATAGAAAAATTTTGATGTGAAGATAGGAAGGAACCATGTTGTATAAGTTTAAAGGATATGCCCCGAAAGCAATGCAGCAACCGTGGGATGGTTGGGTGGCGGATAATGCCACGGTCATTGGTCAGGTTGAGTTGGGACAGAAAGTTAGTATTTGGTTTGGGGCTGTGGTACGTGCCGATAACAGTAAAATCAAATTGGGTAATTTTAGTAATGTTCAGGAAAATGCTGTTTTGCACACCGATGCAGGTATTGAAATGCAGATTGGTGATTATGTGACTATTGGACATCTGGCGATGTTACATGGTTGTACCGTGGGCGATAACACCCTGATTGGTATTAATGCAGTGGTGCTGAATCATGCGGTGATTGGTAAAAACTGTATTATTGGCGCGAATGCTTTAATTCCTGAAGGGAAAGTGATTCCCGATAATTCTGTGGTGATGGGTTCTCCCGGTAAAGTGGTTAAGATTTTGGATGAGTCTGCAGAAGCACGTTTAAAAATGAGTGCGCTGCACTATGCTGAACATTTTCAGCATTTTGTAAACCTAGAGCCTGCAACACTCTAAAATAGAATTTGCATCGTTTAGTCAAACGCATTTTTTAGCTGTAATTACATAGAATTTTATACTCAGGAATTGCAATCTAAGGGATGTAAATCCTCGCGTGAATTTCAGGAGTGGAGTATCATAACGCCAATTTTTGATATTTACTCCTTGAAGGTTGTGCATGAAATTGCTGGCATTGGAAACTGCCAATGAGCAGTGTTCCGTTTCGATTGTAGATGAAACACAGGAACTCTTTTTTCAATTAGATGCGCGAGCAAAAGCACAAACGCAAACCATCTTACCGATGATTGAGCAAGGCTTTGCTGAAACTCAAATTAGTACGGCTGATCTGACTGCAATTGCCTTTAGCCGTGGCCCGGGTTCTTTTAGCGGTGTGCGAATTAATGCGGCAGTCACGCAAGCTTTGGCGTGGGCGCATGATGTGCCTGTAATTCCTGTATCGACTTTGCAGGCATTGGCGCAGGCGGCTTATCGTCTTGAAGGATTAACTGCGGTTACGGCTGTGTTGGATGCACGCATGAATGAGGTGTATATCGCCAGTTTTGAGCTAGATGCACAAGGAATCATGCAGGCGGTTGATCAGGAACAATTATTGAATTATAGCGATGCTGCACAGACGGTACGCTTTCAATTGGTCGGTTCTGGTGCAGGTCTCATTGATCAAGAACAAATACAATACAAAGGCTTAAGTGCAACCGCACAAGATATTGCTACTATTGCACGCGTCTGTGCACAGCAACAGCAATGGGTCAGCGCAGAACAAGCATTGCCTATCTATTTACGTGACAATGCTTGGAAAAAAATTCCAGAACAAGGCAAGGCATAATTAGGGTTATTTATGGATCTTTTACTGCTGCTCAAAGCGGCAATTATGGGTATTGTAGAAGGGATTACTGAATTTCTACCCATTTCTAGCACAGGACATTTAATTCTCGCTGCAGAGCTAATGGACTTTTGGACCAAAGAAAAAAGTGATGTATTTGTGATTGCCATTCAAATGGGGGCAATTGCAGCGGTCATTTATGAGTACTGGACACGTCTATGGGGCGCAGCTACGGGCATGTTTACAGGCGAAGAAAAAGGTCGTCGCTTGGGCTTTGGTCTGATCATGGCATCTATTCCAATTATTTTGATTGGATTGACCTTTGGGCAGACTGTAAAAGAATTACTCTTTAATGATGTTGCCGTGGCGATTGGTTTGATTATTGGTGGCTTTATCATTATGTGGATTGAAAAACATCCACCACAAGTACGTGCCCATGAGGTTGAAGAACTAACTTATCGAGATGCTATTTGGATTGGTCTAATTCAGGTATTGTCGCTGATTCCGGGGACTTCGCGTTCAGGTGCAACTATTATTGGCGCGATGTTCTTGGGTGTATCGCGTAAAGCAGCAACCGAGTTTTCCTTCTTTTTGGGGATTCCTGTCATTATTGGCGCAGGATTACTCGACTTGTACCAAAGCTATGATGTATTCCAAACCACCGAAGATTGGACCGTGCTCAGCTTCGGGATCATCGTTTCTTTTGTTTCCGCACTTTTGCTGATCCGTGCATTGGTGGCGTATGTGGCTAAGCAAGATTTTATGATTTTTGCTTGGTATCGTATTGCTTCAGGTTTAATCATTTTATTGTTCGCATTCACAGGCTGGAAACTATGGTAAGCGAACTTCGCTTATATACCGAAGCCGAGTGTCTCACTCAAGCACAGCATTATTCTGCTGTGCTTTTGTCTAGAGGCGTGCAAACGCGCATTGAAACAGTAGAAAAACTCAATGCGCGTTTTTTGCGTTTGAACCCTGAATTGGCATTGTGTGTCGATGCTGAAGGGCTGTGGTTATGTGCCCATGGCATGAAAATGCAACCCGATTGGAAAGCTGAAGTTGGGCGATTGAAACGTGCCTCTTTAAAATCGGAAATGATTGCTCGTGCCTGTAATTTGTCGGAAAAACCAAGCCTAATTGATGCTACGGCAGGATTAGGACACGACAGCTTACTCATGGCACACTTGGGTGCTCAGGTCACGTTGTTGGAGCGTCATCCTATTCTTTTTACTTTGTTGGAGGATGCTAAACGCCAAGCCGCAGATGATCCTTTTTTAGCAAGTGTTGTTGCCCGTATCCAGTTGGTTTTTACAGATTCAGCAGATTATTTACGCAACTGCGCAGCGCAGGGCAAAGTGGTTGATGTGGTGTATTTAGACCCGATGTTTCCGCAGCGAGATCAACATCAACAGGCGCAGAAAAAGCAGGCACAAGTCAAAAAACAAATGCAGTTATTACATTTGCTGTTACCTGAAGATGGCGAAATGGATTTAGGTGATCATTTACTGGGTTTGGCACAGCAAATTGCCAAACGTGTTGTGGTGAAGCGCCCACGTTTGGCTGTATTTTTGGCGGGGCAGGAAACCACACATCAATGGCAGGGTGATGCTTGCCGATTTGATGCCTATTTCCAAGCAAATTTGAACAATGGGTAGATTTCTACCACTAAAGCAGTGGCAAGGCGTTCAATGCTTCTATAATGCGCAAAGATTTGTTATATAGTTAAAATTGACAATTGATAATTACGACGACAAGCATAAACTTGGAGTGTGGAAACGCGAGCAGCGATTAACAGAATCCTATGATTGACTTCAAACCCTCCATTAATTTTTGGCACGATTTTAAAAGCAACCAAGCCGCGGGTGTTTGGTTATTTTTGGGTTCGCGACGCTCTTTACAAATTATTCGACCTTCTATCTTACAACTGATTTTTTGGGGGATTTTAGGCGGTCTTGCCAATACCTTATTCAGTTGGTTGGTGGCGGGAGAAGTGGGGGAATTTAACCCACAGGGTTTGGTTAGTTATGCTTTGTGGCCTTTTATTGCCTTAATTGTCGGAATTATTCTTTCTCAGCGTGTCAATAACCCGCGTTTATTGTTAGTACCTGCTTTGTTGTGGTTAGTATTAGATACACACGTTGCTTTATTACAAAGCTTGATTCAATACATGGGCATGATGGATGTCTTACCGTATGTGTTGTATGACTATTTACCTACCATTTTTATGGTGCTGTTTGTTTGGCAAAGCTTGGCCGTGGTGTGGGTATTTTCACGTGAGCTACATTGGCCGTGGTGGGAACGTGCACTGATTGTTTTGGCGACCTTATTCACTTTGGTAGTTTGGCAAATGTCAGTGAAAAGTCAGCCCATTTGGAAAGTAGAAGAAGTTCCACCAAGTTTAAGCGAAGCAGCTTTTTATGCACAAAGCCGTGTACTGAATAAAGCTTTAGACAGTATTCAATATGGGGAATTTGCCCAATCGCATTGGTACTTCTTAGGGGTTGCAGGGGCGAGCTATCAAGACGTATTTATGTCTGAAATTGAGCGCATTCGTGAACAGTTTGATACCCGTTTTGGCACTTTTGGACGTTCGATGGTGCTCATTAATAACCCAATGACCCGTAATGTAATTCCAATTGCTTCGCAAACCAGTATTGAATTAGCGCTGCGCCGTATTGGACAGCGCATGAACCGTGAAAGTGATGTGCTGTTTTTATATATGACCTCACACGGTTTAAAAGATCATTTTGAAATTGAAAATGCACCACTTGACTTAAATCAGGTCGATCCAAAATGGTTACGCGATACTTTGAATAAATCGGGTATTCGTTGGCGTGTGATCGTCATTTCAGCCTGTTATTCAGGTAGCTTTGTATCCGCCTTGCAAGATGATAATACCTTGGTGATTACTGCATCGGCAGCAGACCGTGAGTCGTTTGGTTGTTCAAACGAAGCTGATTATACTTATTTTGGTCGTGCCTTTTTTGATCAGGCTATGCGTGAACAAAACTCTTTTGCCAATGCTTTTAATGAAGCCAAAGTGACTGTGGCGAAATGGGAGCAAGCGCAAGGTTTTGAACCTTCAGAGCCACAATGGGCAATTGGTAAAAATATGGAATTGATGTTGCCACAATTAGAGCAGCGTTTGTTTCCTCAAAAAAGTGTTGCAACATCGGCTGAAATTCAATTGAGTGCACAATCTGTTCAATAAGCCAAAGAGGAGAGGGTGATGGAGTTAATTCAGAACAACCACTGTTTTGAGGGTGAGCAACGAATTTATCGTTTTCATTCCCATGCTTTACAGACTGAAACTCAGTTTGGCATTTTTTTACCAGAACAAGCTTTGGCGGGGCAGGCTTGTCCTGCGGTATTTTATTTGGCAGGTTTAACCTGTAACGAAGAAACCTTTGCGATTAAAGCACATGCGCAGCACATGGCAGCGCAATTGGGACTGATTTTGATTAGTCCAGATACTTCACCGCGTGGCGAAGCTGTTGCCAAAGGCGACCATTGGGATATTGGACAGGGGGCAGGTTTCTATATCAATGCGACACAAGCACCGTGGGCGGCACATTATCAAATGGAAACTTTTGTCACCGATGAGCTTTATCAATTGGTGCTGCAACAGTTCCCAATTCAGGCACAGCACGTTGGCATCATGGGGCACAGTATGGGCGGTCATGGTGCATTGACCCTCGCGTTTAAATATCCTGAAAAATTTAAGTCAGTGTCTGCTTTTGCTCCGATTTGTGCGCCAAGCCAATGCCCGTGGGGTGAAAAAGCATTTTCTAATTATTTAGGTACAGATCAGCAAGTATGGTTACAGCACGATGCGACTGCTTTGGTGCAGGTCAAAGGTGCATTGTTCAGTGAAATTTTGATTGATCAGGGATTGCAAGACCAATTCTACAGTCAGCTCAATCCTGCATTATTTCAGCAGGCTTGCGATGCAGTTGGGCAAAAACTGAGTTTGCGTGAACATGCAGGCTATGATCATGGCTATTATTTCATTCAAAGCTTTATAGATCAGCATTTGCAATTCCATGCGGTACAATTGCAAGCGGACTAAGCCAAGTACTCAATTTTACGCATTGATTTTTAAACTTTTCTAGGCAAGTTGTTCACTTTTTATTAGAATGGTGAACACTTGCTTTTTTACCATTTGGAAAGATTGCTCATTTGGGTTTGAGTGTCTGGGTAAAATAACGACTGCACAATAAAATAAATAAGGCATCACATGCACAATTCAGAATGGGATTCACCACAACAAGCAACGCCATCTTCCCCGTTTTTTCCAGCGGAGCCTACAACACCGCCTGCGCGTAATCCATTACTTGGACGCATTCATCATTTTCAATTTCATGGTAGTGCCTCAGAGTATTTTGGCATTTGGATTGTTAATATTTTGTTGATGATTGTAACCCTCGGGTTGTATGCACCATGGGCAAAAGTACGTCGTTTGCGCTATTTTTATGGCAATACCGAATTAATCAAACGTCGTTTTGATTTCACGGGTATCCCACATAAAATTTTATTAGGACGTTTAATTGCCATCGGAATTTATGTTGCGATCTCGGTGATTTCCAATTATTCAGTCAAAGCCATGGTTATTGGCGTGGTGGTTTTATATTTGGCTGTGCCATGGTTGATTCGAGCGACCATCCGTTTTAAGGCGCGAAATAGTAAATTTGGCAATGCGCGTTTTTATTTTTCAGGCAGTAACAAAGAAGCCTATTGGGTATTTTTAAAATGTATCGTGATTAATCTGTTTACATTGGGCTTATTTTTTCCTGTGTTGGTGTGGATGTATAAGCGTTATTGCTTAGACCATTTATATGCAGGACAGCTTAAATTTAAGCTGAAAGCAGATTGGCCAGCATATATGCGCGCGATGTACATACCTGTTTTTTTGTTCTTTGGCATTTTGCTTGCAGTCGGGATAATGTTGGCTTTGGCAGGACAGTTGAGTCGTAATCCTGCGCAGTTGATTTGGTTATTTGTAGCGGTTTATCTGTTGGGGTTGTTTTTAATTTGGCCATTAATGTCGGCGCGAATTTTTATCACTACATGGAACAATACCAGTATCAGTCGTAGTGAATTTCAGACCGATTGTGGGCAGTGGCACTATACTTGGATTGTGGTGACCAATTGGATTGTGAAAGTCCTGAGTTTGGGTTTAATGACCCCATGGGCAGCTATTCGTTTATATCGCTATCAGGTTGAGTCTTTAAGTCTACATTTAAAAAATGATCCAGATTTGATGATCAATCAACTGCAAGCTGAACATAGCGCACTAGCAGAAGAAATCAGTGATATTTTTGATATTGATGTATCGCTGTAAGGTAGGAGATGAAGATGGCGGCACAGATCGTGGATGTGGTGTTTTATGATGGTGTGGTGTCTAAACCATGGGCTGCCAAAATATCTCCTATAGATGCTCAGTCGGTACTTATTCGTTATGGTGAAAATTTACAGCAACAACGACACTATCATTATCAAGACATGATGTTGGTGGGCGCACTAGGTAAAATTCAACCTGTCATTGAACTTAAAGATGATGCGCGTATTGAATTTTCCCAAGCCTTGCCTGAGTGGTTTCAACTGCGAAATAAACAGGTGCAGCATTCCATCTGGAAATTGGAACGCACGCCAAGTCTGATAGTATTTAGTCTGGTTTTTGTGTCGTTGATGGTATTTGTCACAGTGCAATGGGGCATCCCAAGTGCATCAAAATACGTTGCCTTTCAATTGCCTGCGAACACCTTAAAGCAAATTGGTGATGAAGCAGAGCGTTATATTTTAGATATGACAGCGCCAAGTCAATTGCCCGCAGTACGTCAGCAGAAAATTTTGGCAGATTATCGCAAGCTCATTGCAGGAGATACACCTGCCAAAGTGCTGTTTCGACAAGGTGATCGCTTAGGCGCGAATGCTTTGGCAATTCCGAATAACACCATTATTTTGACCGATGAATTGGTGGAATTGGCGCAGAATGATCAGGAAATCATTGGCGTTTTGGCACATGAACAAGGGCATTTGGCAGAAAGACACAGTTTGCAACAAGCCTTATCGAGTTTAGGGTTTAGTATTATTTTGCTCGCGATTACAGGAGATGGTACAGATTTAGTTTCGACCTTGCCTGTGGCGCTTGTAGGTGCAAATTATTCACGTAATTTTGAATCAGAAGCAGATCATTATGCTTTAAATACGATGCACGCTCACGGCATTCCAACCATTCATCTCGCTCATTTTCTGGAGCGTTTGGCAGAAGATGCAGGTGAAGACACCGCCAACAGCCCTTTGGATTTTTTGCAAAGCCATCCTGCAACACAAAAACGTATTCAAGCGGTTAAGGATTTTGAACAAACGCAGCGTTTAGCGCCTTAACATGAAACAGTTAGCACCGTTGCCAAACCGCGCTCAATTCTGTTTGTCCCATACGACTCAAATGATCAAGCACGACTTGTTCGAGGTAACTTAAATCTGTTTCAGTATTTTTTACCTGAATTTCAACTACAAGCTCATGTGTTTGGGGTATAAGTAGAATTGTGGCACTTGGCATCATAATTTGGTATTGGGTTGCGCTTTCTGCAACGTCAAATTTATGTTTCCAGTGGTTGAGTAGACGCTTGGCAATACGGCTTGCTTGCGTTGTTTGAATATGGGCAGAACTGTTTATCATCTGTTGAAACCAGCATTTTGTTCAAATGAGTAAAGACCTTTACTATAACAAAGCCAGACTGAAAGAACAGTGGAGTGCTGCAACAGAGCGTTGCGGAGATAGAACTATCAAATTGGCTGATCGACCTGAATCATCGAACTGAATGATCCAATCGTAACAGAATCCACCACACCAAGCAGTCTTTGCTATAATGCGCCACAATCCCAATATTTAGCTAGGTTCTCCCATGTCCAAGCCTTATTTAATTGCGCCGTCTATCTTATCTGCAGATTTTGCTCGTCTAGGCGAAGAAGTGGAAAATGTACTTCAGGCGGGTGCCGATGTGGTGCATTTTGATGTGATGGATAATCACTATGTACCGAATTTAACTTTCGGTGCAGGTGTATGTAAGGCATTGAAAAACTATGGTATTACTGCACCAATTGATGTGCACTTAATGGTAAAACCTGTAGACCGCATGATTGGTGATTTTCTAGAAGCGGGCGCAGACATTATCACGTTCCATCCTGAAGCTTCAGAGCATATTGACCGTTCATTGCAACTGATTAAATCGGGTGGGGCAAAAGCGGGTTTGGTCTTTAACCCTGCTACACCGCTGCATTATTTAGATTATGTACTTGATAAAGTTGATCAGATTTTACTCATGAGTGTGAACCCAGGTTTTGGTGGGCAAAAATTCATTCCAATGACTTTAGAGAAATTACGTCAGGCACGTCAAATCATTGATGCTTCAGGTCGTGATATCCGTTTAGAAGTCGATGGTGGTGTGGGACCTGCCAATATTCGTGAAATTGCAGAAGCGGGCGCAGATATGTTTGTTGCAGGCTCAGCAATTTTTGGCAAGCCAGACTATAAAACGGTGATTGATGAAATGCGTGCTGAATTGGCAAAAGTTGGCGCAGTCGAAGTATAAATTTCTACAATCACAAGTGCTTATGCTGTGGATAACTTTGTAGATAACCGTATGGATATCTATGTTGATAACACTATGGATAAGCCGATTAATTTATAAACATTTGTACATCAATTGTTTATGACTTATACAAAATAAGTATAAAAAGGATTCAATCGAATCCTTTTTGTTTATTTTAAATACACTGAATTTATTGAGTATTTACTCAGTTAATTATAAAAATAAGTTGCTTAATATATAACTTGATTGTTTTAGTTGGCTTTTAAATCGCACGGATTCACTCTGTTTTTCAATGCAGAAGATATTGTGTATAAGTGGGGCTTGAATTATATTGAGTGCATTGCAGATTGTGGATTGTACTTGGCAAAAATGTTCAATTCTTGTGCAAGTTCAGGTCTGCATCTTTCATACTCAGGAATTTATTTAGTGCTGACTCAACCCTACAAACAAATGTGGTTTGTTGTCCTGATGGCATTTGTCATAGGGTGGAGTGGTATTGTTAGTGCTGCGGTAAAACCTGCACATGATTGGATGATGTCAAATCAGGCAGCAGGGTCTGAGATTCGACATTCTGCAACCGCAGCGAGTGAAATGACATCTTTACCAGATTGTCATACCACAGCTTTACAAACGTATCCTGAAACCAAGCAGCATATATCTGGGCATGATGCCAAGGCCAACCATCATCTCAGTCAGCACACATCCGCAACGGATACCGATTTAAATGCGGCAGATTGTTATGGCTCGGCTGATTTTTCTACTGCAAAGACGAATTGTCAGGACTGTGCGCAGTTGCATTGTCAAAGCTTAAACAGTGTGTTGAATGTGCAAGTCCCTGAACTGATTCAACCTATAGCACTTTCATCTGTCAATATTCTGTTGCCTGCTTATCAAGCTCAACATTTACTTGGGCATTGGCAGCAAATTTTACGTCCACCCAAAGCTTAATCCTGAATTCAAAACACTTTTACGTTTTATTTTAAGGATTAAGTCATGTCTAAATTTTATCAGCCTGCGCTGTTTTTAACAGTCTGTGCATTGTGTTCGAGTTCTGCATTTGCTGCGGTCAAGGAATATCACCTGACCATTGCAGAACAAACGGTCAATATCACGGGAAAACCTGTTCAACGTATTACAGTCAATGGACAATTTCCCGCGCCTGCACTCGAATTTGAAGAAGGCGATGAGGCGGTAATTCACGTTAATAATCAATTAAAAAATCAGGACTCATCTATTCACTGGCATGGTTTATTGTTGCCCGGTTTGATGGATGGTGTGCCTGGATTTAATGGTTTTCAAGGGATTAAGCCACAAGGACATTTTGTTTATCAATTTAAAGTACGTCAAAGTGGTACCTATTGGTATCACGCACATTCCAAAGGTCAGGAACAAGATGGTCTATACGGCTCTTTGGTGATTCATCCTAAAGCCAAGCCAGCCGTAAACGCACATGAATACACAGATCGTGATTATGTGGTGATGCTGTCAGATTTTCATGAAAAATCTAGCAATCAAATTCAGAAAGATTTAAAAATTTCAGCCGAGTTTTATCAAAATCAGCGTGAAACCTTAGGTGATGTTTGGCGTCAAGTACAGCGTGATGGGCTAAAAGCCACATGGTCAGACCGCAAAATGTGGAATCAGATGCGCATGCTGAAAACCGACCTTTCCGATGTCACAGGCTATACTTTTTTAATGAATGGCAAGACACCTGAACAGAACTGGACAGGTGTATTTAAGCCAAATGAAAAAGTGCGTTTACGTTTTATCAATGCCTCTGCCATGTCGTTTTATGATGTGCGGATTCCAAACTTAAAAATGACAGTGGTCAGTGCCGATGGTCAGCCAGTCAAACCTGTTACTGTGGATGAATTTCGTATCGGCACTGCAGAAACCTACGATGTGATTGTTGAACCTCAAGCAGCGCATTATCAAATTGACGCGGAATCAATAGACCGCTCAGGTTTTGCTGTGGGTAGCTTGCAGAGTGAACTTCATTCTGCAACATCAAATCTACAGCTCCCTGCAGCGCGCCCGCGTGCTTTACTCACCATGCAAGATATGGGGCATGCTACAGAGCATTCAGGCGATGATCATTCCAAGATGAACCATGCAACGATGTCTGAAATGGATCATTCCAAAATGAACCATGCAGCGATGTCGGATATGGATCATTCCAAGATGAACCATGCAGCAATGTCGGAGATGGATCATTCCAAGATGAATCATGCAGCGATGTCGGAAATGGATCATTCCAAGATGAACCATGTAGCGATGTCAGAAATGGATCATTCCAAGATGAATCATGCGGTAATGTCGGAAATGGATCATTCCAAGATAAACCATGCAACAATGTCTGAAAATACGCATACACAACATGGCATGCCTTCAACAGAACACAAAAATGCGGTGGTATATGGATGGGCAAATGCTTCTACACCCGCGGGGCATAAAGCCTTGCACTATGAAGATTTGAAATCGCTGCAGCCACAAGCAGATACACGTGAACCAAGCAGTGAATTGGTCGTGCGTTTAGGCGGTACGATGGAGCGTTATATCTGGACAATCAACGGTAAGAAATTTAGTGATGCCACACCACTCAAGGTGAAATATGGTGAGCGTATTCGGATTAAATTTATCAATGACAGCATGATGGCACATCCAATGCATTTACATGGCATGTTTATGCAGTTGGAAAATGGTCAAACGGCAGCAGAAATGCCGAATAAACACACCTTAATTGTGCCGCCAGGTCAAACTGTAACTGCACTGCTTACTGCAGATGAATTAGGTGAATGGGCAATACATTGTCATTTGCTCTATCACATGAGCGCGGGAATGATGAATAAATTGATTGTAGCGCAGGTGAGTGAAAATGAACCGCTTTCAACCACAGCAATTCAAGCCACTCAAACCCCTTCAGCGACAGCGCAAAAAGGAGCAGCACATGCACAACATTAATCTTTTTGCGAAAACAGTTTTAAGTATTTCTGTCTGCTGCATCAGTACAGTTGGGCTAGCAGCGACAGAGGTGCATAGTGCACATGCCAGTTCAGCAGAGATTGCAACAATTGCAGCTCAGGCTGATACTCAATCGCATCAATCGCATCAATCGCATCAATCGCATCAATCGCATCAATCGCATCAATCGCATCAATCGCATCAATCGCATCAATCGCATCAATCGCATCAATCGCATCAATCGCATCAATCGCATCAATCCGATTCGTCCGTGCAAGAGTCGCAGTCACACGATCATCGTAAAGAACATGGTGCGCAGGTGTACGCGGTGAGCACTTTAGATACGCAATGGCAAGTGAATGATCATGCCGAGGGAGTGCTCAAATCTAAATTACAAACTCGTATCGGAACTGATGAAAACAAGTTGTTTGTGAAAATTCATAGCGATAAGCAAGAGTCACAAGCGACTGAATATGATGCCAAGTTGTTATACAGTCGTATGATTTCAGATTTTTGGGATGTGCAAGCAGGTGTGCGTTATCGACACGAAGTGAATCAGCAAGAGCATCAAACAGACCGAGAAGATAAGTTTGACGCTGTGTTTGGCTTACATGGTTTAGCTCCATATTTTTTTGAAACCGATGCTTATTTTTATTTGGGTGAGGATCAATATGCGGCTTTGAGTTTGGAAACCACACGGGATCTGTTATTGACTCAGAAATTGATCGCACAGCCTTATTTAGATGTAGATGTTATTCTGCAGGATGATGCCAAATATGCGAAAAAAACAGGACTCAACCGCGCAGCTGTGGGTGTGGAAATGCGTTATGAAATCAGCAAGAACATCATGCCGTATATCAGTGCAGGTTATGAGTATACGAAAGGTGATCAACACACTGCTTGGCAGTCTGCAACCGATTCCGAGCAGAGCGGCTTATATGCGATAGGCTTGCGTTTCAGGTTTTAATGATTAGGGGTATTTATCAATGATTAAGTCAATGGATCGTTGCTGCTTCTAAATAGAATAGATTGTCCCTAAATACATAGGCTTGGTTTATACTGAGCCTATTGTATTTTTGGGTGTGGCGTATGTCTTCATCAACTCAAGATCCTCAATCGAATCAAGATAAAAACTTAGAAAACCAAAATCTAAACAATACTGGCTGTGGTTGTGATACGCAAAAAAATGTAAACCAGCCTTGTGCAACTGCGCCTACACACTCCAAGTCATGTGGCGATACAGGCTGTGGTTCGTCTTGCGATACAGAAAAAAGCTGTGCTGATCAAAATAGCTGTACATCTGCAACGACTGCCAAGACAGATAAAGCAACAATTTTGGATTCGGAACTTTTGAGTCCGTGGGTGAGTGCATACCATATTCCTAAAATGGATTGTGGCGCAGAAGAACAAATGGTGCGGATTGCTTTGGCAGATCATAATGATATTGCAGCCTTGTCTTTTGATTCACCTGCACGACTTTTAAAGGTTTATCACAGCAACCAATCTGCCACAGAAATTACCCATAAATTAGAAGCATTGGGTTTGGGTGCTGTGTTGCAACAGACTGAAGCCAATACACAAACTGAACCGCCTGTATCTAACAGCGCTGCACAACAAAAAGTGCTATATGCCTTGCTTGGTATTAATGCCGCTATGTTTTTGGTGGAATTAATTGCAGGTTTAATTGCATCTTCGACTGGGTTAATTGCTGACTCCTTAGATATGTTTGCCGATGCCGCCGTGTATGGTTTGGCTTTATTTGTCGTGGGTCAATCCGCCAAGAAACAGCTCAAAGCTGCACATTTGTCTGGTTGGGTACAACTGGGTTTGGCTGCACTGGTTATCTTTGATGTCCTGCGCCGTTTCTTCTTAGGCAGTGAGCCTGAATCCATGTTGATGATGGTCATTGGTGCTGTGGCATTGCTGGCAAACGTCACCTGTTTATGGCTAATTTCAGGGCATAAAGATGGTGGAACCCACATGCAAGCCAGTTATATTTTTTCCGCCAATGATGTGATTGTGAATTTAGGTGTGATTATCGCGGGCGGTTTGGTGATGCTGACAGGGTCGAATTATCCAGACCTGATTATTGGCTTAGTTGTGGCCATGTTTGTATTGAATGGTGCGCGCAAAATTTTAAGTTTAAAATAGACGGATCATCGCTGCGCGGTGGCTTAAATTGCAACAGGAGGAACGACCTCCCTTGTTTGGGTTTTTAGAAATAGTCAAAGTGACTGAACACTCGACAAGAAAAATCTTCAGGACGGCCTGATTTCATGCTATTGAAGGAGGGCGTTATGGCCTGGATGATGTTGATATTGGCGGGTATTTTTGAAGTGGTTTGGGCATACTCCATGAAGTTGTCTGACGGCTTTAGTAAATTAACGCCCAGTATCGTGACTATCTTTTTTATGATTTTAAGTTTTGCGCTTTTGGCCTATGCCATGCGTACTTTGCCATTAGGCACGGCTTATACGATTTGGACAGGTATAGGCGCAGTCGGTTCATTTTTAGTCGGTATTTTTGTTTTAGGCGAACCTGCCAGTGCTATGCGTATGTTGGCTGCAGTTCTGATTATTTCAGGTTTGGTGCTTATGAAAATTTCATCCAGCTAACTTGGAATGCAGTCTTTTAGTGTGTGCTCAATAACAGATCGGTTTGAGTTAAAAACAGGATGACCTGATACCCAACCTGCTTGAGGAGAAAAATAATGCAATTGGCATTTACTGAAATGGACACTCCTGTAGGCGTGCTTAAATTGGTGGCTCACGATCACGCATTGGTTGCGGTAATGTGGGATAACGAAGATCATAAACGGGTACGTTTAGCCAGTTTAGTTCGACAAGATGATCATCCAATTTTGCTCAAAACTCAGCAGCAACTCCAAGAGTATTTTGCAGGTCAGCGTCAGCAATTTGATGTGCCTCTTGATTTTGAAGGCACTGAATTTCAGAAGAAAGTCTGGCAGGCGTTATTAAGCATTCCTTTTGGAGAAACTCGTAGTTATAAGCAAATTGCCGAACAAGTTGGTAGTGAGAATGCGATGCGTGCCGTAGGGGCGGCAAATGGCAAAAATCCAATTTCGATTATTGCACCGTGTCATCGGGTGGTGGGTGCAAGTGGAAAATTGGTGGGCTTTGCAGGCGGGTTGGATAATAAAGCGATTTTGTTAAAGTTAGAATCTTCAACTTCAAAAGTTTAAATGACTGAGATTCAACAACAATTTTGATCAAAATAAAATAGAGCAGGGGAAATGTTAAAAACATTATTGTTGCAGTTTTGGTGGCTTATTCTGCTTGTTGCAGGTGTAGGGCTGATCAAAATTTTCAAACCTTTTCTAAAGGGAAAGGTGGGGGAACTCGCAGTAAGTACGCATGTGAAGTTGTATTTAGATGAACGTTATATCTTGTTGAATGATGTAACTTTGCCTGATGAATCCACAGGAACAACCCAAATAGATCATATTTTATTGAGTCCTTTTGGGGTTTTTGTGATTGAAACAAAAAACTATAAAGGCTGGATTTTTGGTGGAGAACGCCAAAAAGTATGGACACAAAAAATTTATAAAAAGACCTACAAGTTTCAAAATCCTGTCTATCAGAACTATAAGCATATAAAAGTTTTGGAATCAGTATTGAGCGATATTGTCGAGCCTGAATATCTGCATTCTGTGATTGTATTTATGCCAGACTGTGAGTTTAAGACCTCTTTGCCCAACAATGTTTTTAAAGGCAGTGCATGGGTTGAGTATGTCAAAGGTTTTCGGCATGAAGTCATTTCACCGATGAAACTGAAACGTATTCAGCTGAGAATTGAAAAAGAACTACTTGATAAGTCTTGGAAAACCAATCGTCAACATGTCGAAAATTTGAAACAACGGCACGAACGTTAAAAAGTTGCAATGAAAAACCCTGATACAAGGTGATCAGGGTTTGAAGGAGTTGAACGATAAGCACTAAAACCTTTTCGGAATTTTCTGTCCGTTCGGTACAGGCGTTTCCGCATATTTAAGCACACCAAACAACCAAGTTTCAGCATGTTGTACCGCTTGTTTCAGTTGATCTCCCATTGCCAAGCGCCCTGCAATAAAGCTCGCCAATGAACAGCCTGAACCGTGATATTCACCTTCAAGCCGTGGACAGCGGGTTTCTGAAACCATTTCATTGTTAATATACAGTGCATTACGAATATGATCAGGGGTATCTTCATGCCCACCTTTGACCAAAACGGCCTGCGCGCCCATTGCAAATAATTTAGCTGTTGCGCGTTCTAAATCATCTTCACCCGTTAAGGCACGTAATTCCACAGTATTTGGCGTGATTAAAGTCGCCAGTGGAATCAACTCGACAAATGCCTGAACCAAAGTCGCTTGATCACCTAAAGAACCACCACTATTGGCAACCAAAACAGGGTCAAGCACATATAAATAATCAGGATGTGCACGTAAAAAATCTGCCAGCGCTGCAATATTGTCAGTGGTGCCCAACATGCCCGACTTTACAACTTTAATGGGCAAATCATTCACCACCGCATTGGCTTGCGCCAATAACAATTCTTTAGACGTTGCTTCAAAGCCAAATACTTGCTGAGAGTTTTGAATGGTCAGTGCTGTGCAGGCAATCGCTGCATGTGCACCGCTATTGCCAACGGCTTCAATATCAGCCTGTAAACCAGCGCCACCCGAAGGGTCTAAACCAGAAAAACATAGTACTGTTGGTCGCACACACATATCCTTAATTGCTTCTATTTACGTTAGTATAGGCAACTTTGGAGTAACACTCGATAGTCATTTAGGCACATAGGCTGACATTGTGATAAAGAACCTTTTAATTGATTTAGATGGCACGCTGACCGACCCGAAAGAGGGCATTACCGCTTCTGCGCGTTATGGTTTGGCTAAGGTTGGACATCCTATTGCAGATACGGAAAATATTGATTGGATTATCGGGCCGCCCTTAAAAGCCTCTTTGGCAAAATTACTTCATGTAGATGTGCATGACGTATTGGCAGAGCAAGCCTTAGCAGGCTATCGAGAGCGTTTTGCTGCAACAGGCTTATTTGAAAATCATGTCTTTGAAGATGTTGCTGCAACATTGGCAGATTTAAAACAGCAAGGCTATCGACTGTTTTTAGCAACAGCCAAACCTGAAATTTATGCACGCCAAATTTTAGATCACTTCGATTTATTACAATATTTTGAATATCCCTACGGTAGCGAACTAAATGGTGAGCGTACCAATAAAGCGGATTTAATTGCCTATATTTTGCAGCAAGAACAATTGCAACCTGAACAATGTTTAATGATTGGAGATCGTGAACACGATATTTTAGGTGCACGAGCCAATGGAGTCGATTGTGTTGCAGTCGAATACGGCTATGGTTCGGCTCAGGAGTTAGACTTGGCTGCACCAAAACATAGAATTCAGTGTTTTGCGCAAATTTTGTCGGTGCTTGAACAGTTATCTGGATGAGCGAGATGCTTACATCTGTTTGCATTTCTAGCGCAGTGTTATTGCAAAGATCGTGCTTCAATATTTAATTTGAATATTTAATTTTAATATTGAAAGAGGGTATGTGATGAAGATATTTAGTCAATCTATTGCAGTAGTAGCGGTTTCAATACTGATGACTGCATGTGCCAATCATGCTGCTACATCCACAACACCTACTGCGCAGGTCGAAATGTACACATCATTGCAACATCGACAGTGTGAGCCAGATTCAGGTTTAACCCTTACGGAAATTGTTCAGCGTTTACAGCAAGCACAGATTCAGGTGAAGCGGGCCAGTGTAGGTTCAGATGGGCGGATGTATGCACAGGTCTGTGGTGGTGCAGATGGAAAAATTGCTATTGTCACGATTCCTCAATCTCAGCAGAAACAAGCAGCGGCATTGGGCTTTCAGCCTTACTCACAAATACGTTGAATTAAAGCATAAGTGCTGTTTTTAGTTGTCACCCATAAAAAAACCTCAGTTCTTTGCACTGAGGTTTTTTTACAACCGAATCAGGTTGAGATGTCAGGATACTTGGCGTTTCAAATTTTAGAACTGTGGTTTTACCACGACTAAAATTACAATCGCTAATAGCAGCACAGTCGGCATTTCATTGAAGAATCGCCAGAACTTGTGTGATTTGTAATGTGCATTACCAATCAATTTCTGACGGTAGTAGCCACAAACCAAGTGATAAATCACCAATAAACCCACCAATGCAACTTTCAGGTAAAACCATAACGCATCGTGGTAATTGCGGGTGGCATCACCCCAATCTACCAAAAAGTGTGCCGTAATGAGGGTGGCAATCATAGATGGCCACATAATCCCTCGGTACAACTTGCGCTCCATGATTTCGAAACGCTGATGGCTCAGCGTATCTTCACTCATGGCATGGTAAACATATAAACGTGGTAGGTAGAACAATGCAGCGAACCAACAAACCACGGCAATAATATGTAATGCTTTTACCCATAAAAAAGCATCAGAAGGTGCATCCATCGACTATCCTATAGGAGATTATTCATCCCACTTCTTGAAAATAAGGCAGGCATTTACACCGCCAAAACCAAAACTGTTACTCATCACAGTATTCAATTTTGTGTCGCGTTTTTCAAGTACGATATCAAATGCTTTCGCGCCTTCATCCAGTTCAGTGACGTTGATGTTTGGTGCAATGAAGTCATTTTGCATCATCAAGACAGAATAAATTGCTTCTTGAACGCCTGCAGCACCCAAGCTGTGACCAGTCATTGACTTCGTTGAGCTAAGAGCAGGCACTTTACCTTCACCAAACGCACGTTCCATGGCTTTCAATTCAGTCACGTCGCCTGCTGGAGTAGAAGTACCATGTGTGTTCACATAGTCAATTGC
Organism: Acinetobacter sp. YH12021; assembly: GCF_013420145.1. Taxonomy (NCBI): domain Bacteria; kingdom Pseudomonadati; phylum Pseudomonadota; class Gammaproteobacteria; order Moraxellales; family Moraxellaceae; genus Acinetobacter; species Acinetobacter sp. YH12021. Next base: position 6,338 of record NZ_VOYT01000019.1, on the reverse strand, counting down.
GTCTACAGCGTGTTGTTTCGCTTCGTCTAAAGCCATCAAGATACAACGTGTTGCACCTTCACCGCTTGGTGCAACCATGTCTGCACCGTCAGAGTTTGCAGCATACGCAACCACTTCAGCTAAAATATTTGCACCACGTGCTTGTGCGTGTTCAAGTGATTCAAGAACCACGAAACCACCACCACCTGCAATGACGAAACCATCACGGTCTGCAGAGTACGGACGAGATGCTGTTTCTGGTGTGTCGTTGTATTTAGAACACAAAGCACCCATCGCATCAAACAATAAGCTTTGTGACCAGTGATCTTCTTCACCGCCACCTGCAAGCATTAAATCTTGTTTACCCAATTGAATTAGGTTGTAGGCATAACCAATTGCATCGGCAGAAGTTGCGCATGCACTGGTAATTGAGTGCGCGATACCTTGTAATTTGAACGCAACACCCAAGTTTGCCGTAATGGTGTTCGACATGTTACGTGGTACGAAGAACGGGCCAATTTTACGTGCGCCTTTTTCTTCAAGTAGCTCAATCATTTCTGCAACAGATGCAGTTGAGTTACCGCCTGAACCACCCGCGATACCGTAACGTGGGTTGCCTGCTAAATCTTCTTGCTTTAAGCCCGCATGTTCAATGGCATCTACTGCAGCGTTGTAAGCGTACATCGCACACACGCCCATAAAGCGTTTTAATTTACGGTCAATGTGGTTAAAGTTTTGTTCTGCTGCTGCACTTACGTGGCTTTTGAAATTAAGTTCAGCATAAGTTGGGTTGGAACGTGTCCCAGAAATACCGTTTTGTAAAGAATGAGTCACAGCTTCTAAAGTATTACCAATGCACGAGTTAATGCCCATGCCGGTGATTACAACACGTTTCATCTACAGATCCCTTTTATGGTGATAATGTTGAGCCGAACACCGTGACTGCCAAGCAATCGCTGATACGGTATGACTCATGTCTTACAATTGCGTTCATAATAGCAGAAAGAATTTTGAATTCTTATGGCAAATATGATGCCACTTTGCAGGGAAGATCAAACCGCAGCGAAGCGGTAAATGAGATGCAGGAAGCCAACCAAAAGATACACAATCATATTGAGATAAACTTAGACTACACCTAGTATCTACCCATAAATCATAGAAATTAAAAATGAGGAGTAAGAATGTCAGATTCCAAGAATAAACAATCAAGCGGATTCTTCTCGAATGCGATTGGGGTGGCTAAAAAGCTCAGCAGTACAGGCATCCATGTATTGCAGCAAGTTGCACCGGGTACTGTAGCGAAGGATGAGCATAGTGCAAAATCAGGGCAAATTATTGAAGGTCAGGCACGTAGCTTTAGTGCTTTTCAAGCGCGTCAATATGACAATCCTCAACACATGCTCAGACAGCATGTGCCTCAAGTTTCACGTCAGCTTTTAGGTCGTCACTATAACCGCGTCAATCAGGTGGCGAGTTTTGTGTCGCCCGATTTTTCCGACAAAATTTCAGATTATTTATTTGATCAGCTGAATAGTTTTACCTCCAATATTAGCTCTGTTGATGATGTGCTTGATCAAGCAGGTGTGCGCGATTTAGAAGAATTGACTCAAGATGTAGATCGTTCTAAACGAATTAGTCAGGCACTTGCAGAACAAAATAAATGGATTGCATCACTGCAAGGCGCATTGACAGGTGCAACAGGAGTAATCGGTTCAACCATTGATGTGCCTGCATCTATTGTGATGTCTTTGCGTACCATTTATCAGGTGGGACGTGCATACGGTTTTGAACTGAACAAAGACACCGAGCAAGAAATTGTTCAGTTTATTTTTAAACAAATTGATTTAGGCGTCATTGCAGAAAAGCAAGCGGTACTGATGGGGCTAAAAACCTTATCCAATATGCTGCAAACTCATGATGTGCATCAATTACAAAATATGCTCGGTTCAAGCAATGATTATGAGGCATTAAAGAAATACTTCTTGAATGAGCAAGGTCAAGTCAAATGGCCGTGGTTGAATCATGTACCTAAGTTTTCCATGTTGAATAAACTCACGCCTGTAGCAACCGCATCGGTGAGTGCAGTATATAGCTGGAAATTGGTGGAAGATGTGCATCACAAGGCACAGCAAGTGTTTTCCAATGCCCGTAGCTATTTAATTCAGCATAAAGACAGCAATTTATCAGCCATTCATGCGTATGAAAAATCGTTGGAATTGCTGGCACAGGCTGCGCCTAAACTCTTGGAGCAATTGAAGGGCAATGAAGCTAAACATGCGGAGCAAGATGAATTAGTAGCGGGGCAAGAGCGCGCGGAATCTGCGCCGTCAGATGCTTTAGTGCAAACCGTATCAGACCATGAAAGTATCCGAGCGGTAAAAGTGCAGAAAAAATCGGACAAAGTGGAAACAACTGCAGCACAGCTCGATGAAAATATTCAGCAAGGTCTAGAAGAATTGGCAGATCAAATGCTAGAGCCACATGCTGAAGTTGCACCGCAAAAACCTGCTGTACCTGCAGAAGAAATTGATGAATATATGCTGGAAGATGCTTTAGAGCCTGTGGAAGATTCAACCCAAGTGGCTGAAACTGTTTCGGAAAATTCAGTAACATCAAGTACAGAAACTGCAAAGCAGGTTACAAAAAAGCCGAGAACTCGTACAAGTACTCGCAAGCCAAAAGCTGAATAAAAACAAGTGATAAGTAGAAATTTGGTTGGTATTTTAACTGCCTATGAAATATTGACCATTTTTCTATCTTCGCTTACAATTGCATGCCCTCAAAAAGTAGTATGTTTTTGGGGCTTTTTATTAACGGGAGAATTGCCACATGGCAACAACAAATCAGTTGATCCGTAAGGGTCGTACGACTTTGGTTGAAAAATCAAAAGTTCCTGCGTTGAAGGCTTGTCCACAACGTCGTGGTGTTTGTACACGTGTTTACACAACTACACCTAAAAAACCTAACTCAGCAATGCGTAAAGTTTGCCGTGTTCGCTTAACTTCAGGTTTTGAAGTTTCTAGCTACATCGGTGGTGAAGGTCACAACCTACAAGAGCACAGTGTTGTTCTTATCCGTGGTGGTCGTGTTAAAGACTTACCAGGTGTACGTTACCATACCGTTCGTGGTTCTTTAGACTGTGCTGGCGTGAAAGATCGTAACCAGTCACGTTCTAAATACGGTGCTAAACGTCCTAAGAAATAATCTTTTAAAGATTAGTCTTAGTTTTTAGAACTGCAATCCTTTATCGTCTCGCTTGTCTGATTTCTGCATTTAATTTTGTGAAATTCAAGCGACGTGTAGTAAGGCCAGCGAAATGCACACGACACTTTGTGCTACGGCTGGATCACCCTGAAGTGTCATATTTATAGGTAGTTTAAAATGCCAAGACGTCGCGTAGTCGCTGCTCGTGAAATCCTTCCGGATCCTAAATTCAGCAGCCAAACAATCGCTAAATTCATGAACCACGTAATGCAAGATGGTAAAAAGTCTATTGCTGAAAGTATCGTTTACGGTGCTTTAGACCGCGTTCAAGAAAAATCTAAAGTAGACCCAGTTGAATTTTTTGAAGCTACGCTTGAAAAAGTTCGTCCAATGGTCGAAGTAAAAGCACGCCGTGTTGGTGGTGCTACTTATCAAGTTCCTATGGAAGTACGCCCATCCCGTCGTACTGCTCTAGCGATGCGTTGGTTGGTAGATGCTGCTGCTAAGCGTTCTGAAAAAACTATGGCGTTACGTCTTGCTGGCGAGTTGCTTGATGCATCTGAAGGTAAAGGCGCAGCGATCAAAAAACGTGAAGATGTGCACCGTATGGCTGAAGCCAACAAAGCCTTCTCTCACTACCGTTTCTAAGCGGATAAAACAGGCCCTAATCAGGAGGGTGATGAATCAGTTGTCACTGAATTGTCATCAAATCGCTTTAAGTTGCTAGGCAGCTTAAAGCGTCCTGTTTTAAACAACAAAATTTAGGAATGCTAGAAATCATGGCACGTCAAACCCCAATTTCTCGTTACCGTAACATTGGTATCTCTGCGCACATCGATGCGGGTAAAACAACAACTTCAGAACGTATTTTGTTCTATACAGGTGAAAGTCACAAACTTGGTGAAACTCACGAAGGTTCAGCAACAACTGACTGGATGGAACAAGAGCAAGAACGTGGTATTACTATTACCTCAGCAGCTGTAACATGCTTCTGGAAAGGTATGGGTAACCAATTTGACCAACACCGTATTAACGTAATTGACACCCCAGGACACGTTGACTTCACAATCGAAGTTGAGCGTTCTATGCGTGTTCTTGACGGTGCATGTATGGTTTACTGTGCTGTAGGTGGTGTACAACCTCAGTCTGAAACTGTATGGCGTCAAGCAAACAAATATAAAGTACCTCGTTTAGCGTTCGTGAACAAAATGGACCGTACAGGTGCAAACTTCTTCCGCGTTGTTGAACAAATGAAAACTCGCTTGGGTGCAAACCCAGTGCCTATCGTTGTTCCAGTGGGCGCAGAAGACACATTCACAGGTGTTGTTGACTTAATCGAAATGAAGTCAATCATCTGGGATGAAGCTTCACAAGGTATGAAGTTTGAATACGGTGAGATTCCAGCTGACCTTCAAGCAACTGCTGAAGAATGGCGTACGAACATGGTTGAAGCTGCTGCAGAAGCATCAGAAGAACTCATGGACAAGTACCTAGAAAATGGCGAACTTTCTAAAGAAGAAATCGTTGCTGGTTTACGTCAACGTACATTAGCGGGTGAAATTCAACCTGCAATGTGTGGTTCTGCATTCAAAAACAAAGGTGTTCAACGTATGTTGGACGCAGTAATTGAATTCTTACCTGCACCAACTGACGTTGAAGCGATCAAAGGTATCTTAGACGACAAAGACGAAACTGAAGGTTCTCGTGAAGCGTCTGACGAAGCTCCTTTCGCAGCGTTAGCGTTCAAAATCATGAACGACAAATTCGTTGGTAACTTAACGTTCGTACGTGTTTACTCTGGTGTTCTTAAAGCGGGTAGCCCGGTTTATAACCCAGTGAAAATGAAGCGTGAGCGTATTGGTCGTATCGTACAGATGCACGCAAATGACCGTCACGACATCGAAGAAATTCGTGCAGGTGACATCGCAGCGTGTGTAGGTCTTAAAGATACAACCACTGGTGATACATTATGTGACGAAAACCACGTAATTACACTAGAGCGTATGGAATTCCCAGAGCCAGTAATTGCATTGGCTGTTGAACCTAAAACTAAAGCTGACCAAGAAAAAATGTCAGTTGCTTTAGGTCGCTTGGCGAAAGAAGATCCATCATTCCGCGTTCGTACAGACGAAGAATCTGGTCAAACGATCATTGCGGGTATGGGCGAGCTTCACCTTGACATCATCGTTGACCGTATGAAGCGTGAATTCAACGTAGAAGCGAACATTGGTAAACCAATGGTTGCATACCGCGAAACGATCAAAAAGACGATTGAGCAAGAAGGTAAATTCGTACGTCAAACTGGTGGTAAAGGTAAATTCGGTCACGTATTCGTACGTTTAGAGCCGCTTGATCCTGAAGCTGGTAAAGACTACGAATTCGCTGAAGAAGTTGTAGGTGGTGTAGTACCTAAAGAATTCTTCGGTGCAGTAGACAAAGGTATCCAAGAACGTATGAAGAATGGTGTCTTGGCTGGTTACCCAGTTGTAGGCATTAAAGCGACATTATTCGACGGTTCTTACCACGATGTCGACTCTGACGAATTATCGTTCAAAATGGCGGGTTCTTACGCATTCCGTGACGGTTTCATGAAAGCAGATCCTGTTCTTCTTGAGCCAATCATGAAAGTTGAAGTAGAAACTCCAGAAGACTACATGGGCGATATCATGGGTGACTTAAACCGTCGTCGTGGTATGGTTCAAGGTATGGACGACTTACCTGGTGGTACTAAAGCAATTCGTGCAGAAGTTCCACTTGCAGAGATGTTTGGTTACGCAACACACATGCGTTCTATGTCTCAAGGTCGTGCGACTTACTCTATGGAATTTGCTAAATATGCTGAAACTCCACGTAACGTGGCAGATGGCATCATTGCTAAATTCCAGTCTGGTGGTAAAAAAGGTGACGACGAGTAATCTTTCGATTACTATAAGCGCAAACTAATTCATAGTTAAAAAACCTAATGCTCATGGAGTGATCCTCCATGAGTTGTTTTAAAAAGGAAGATCTCATGGCTAAGGCTAAGTTCGAACGTAATAAGCCACACGTTAACGTGGGCACAATCGGTCACGTTGACCATGGTAAAACAACTTTAACAGCTGCGATTGCTACAGTATGTGCACGTAAGTTTGGTGGTGAAGCGAAAGATTACGCTG
>NZ_VOYT01000018.1:0-44665 GCF_013420145.1 Acinetobacter sp. YH12021 | reverse complement strand
TTCCCGAACTCAGAAGTGAAACCTCTTCGCGCTGATGGTAGTGTGGGGTTACCCATGTGAGAGTAAGTCATCGCCAGCTCATTATTCTAAACACCCTCAACTAGCGTTGGGGGTGTTTTTTTATGCAGGAAAGAAAACTTTAAGAAGGGCGGATTCAAGCGGCAAGTGCAACAGTATAAAAACCAGCCATAACTTCACTCGGTGTATAATAACCTAGTGTTTTTCTAGGACGATGGTTGAGTGCAAATTCTATCTGCTCTATTTGTTCGTTTGACACGTCATCAAACGATGATGATTTTGGCAGATATTGACGGATTAAACCATTCGTATTTTCATTTCTAGCTCTCTGAATAGACTTGTAAGGATCAGCAAAATACGTCTCTATGCCAGCATCAGTAATTCTTTTGTGTTCGGAAAATTCTTTGCCATTATCAAATGTCACACTATAAGCATGGCTCATTTGTAAACGATATAATGCACGAGTAATCGTTTGAGAGGATGCTCTCGTTGGCCCTAAATGAACAATATGTACATACAGGCTCTTTCGATCAACGAGAGTCAATAAAGCACCTTTATGATGTTTACCAATCACCGTGTCACCTTCGAAATCTCCTAAACGTTGTCGTTGATCAATGACCTGGTCTCGGCAGTGAATACTTGTTTTATCAATGATTTGACCCCTACGATCCGTGTTTTTGTAACCGCGTTTTCGATATTTCTTCTGAAGCCTTAAGTGTAGATAAAGTTTACCGCCTTTTGATTTATCTTGATAAATGTACTGGTAAATCCACTCATGTGAAGGTACATCCAGCCAACCGCATTGTGTTAAAGCACCTGAAATTTGTTCTGGTGACCAGTCCAAACCAATCTAATAATCAATATAAGCGAAGGCAAATGCTGTCATTGATGATGAAGGACGGTACCGTCTTTGACTTGCAAATTTAGCTGCCTGTTGAGCTCTATATCCACGTTGCCCAGTATTTCTTTTTAATTCACGGTAGATGGTTGATCGTGAACGTCCTAACTCCCGAGCAAGGGTAGCGATTGAACTTTTACTTTTCAAAGTAGCATAAATTTCGTATCTTTCATCTTGAGAAAGTTGGGTGTATTTCTTCATTGTGTGCTTTCCAATTGCGAGTTGAAAAAGTCTAATGATTCTATGAATACACCTAACTTTTTCAACTAACTACAAATGTGTTGCACTTGGGATTTGAATCTGCGAAGAATAAAAAACCCTTAAACATAATTTAAGGGTTTTAAATTTATTTAAATATCAAATATTTAGAAATGTGCTTCTAAGCCTAAATATGGGCCTTTAAACTCTAATTGAGTTTCCTGATTGGAATCTTGATTGAGCTTAATATCTAAAATGCGATAACCTGCTTTTAAACCAACATCGACTAAAATGGCATCTATAAAGTTATATTTAATTTCTGCCTGAGCATCACGAACTTCATTGTCGCTATTTTTGGCATAGTTAGCTTCAGCTTTGGCACTTAAACCTGTAAATGGTAATTTGACCGCTGCTTCTGCATACAGCATAGGTAAAGTTTCACTGACGTCTTGTGTCGAAAACAAATTCGATCTTAATTCGCCTTCAAGTACTTTGGCACCAAATCCAACATCTGCGGCAACAATGTTATCTAAAATTTCATAATATAAAATGAAGTCTGAGTAATCTAAATCTAGTTGATTGATTTTTACACCAGCAGCGCTTTGCTCGCTTTCGGCCTGCAAATTGGCATGTTTAATTTTAGCATTGGGTAAAAATGGTACTGGATGCTCTACTGCTAGACTGAAGGGTAAGGCAAAATCATCATCCAAGTTTGGTGATAACTGAGCCTGATTCCAGTCTGCGCTATATTTCCAATAATCTACACTGGCTTTTACCCCAATAATATCGGCATGAACCGCTGAACAACCAATTAAACTGTATGCTAAAGCAAAACGTTGTAATGTAAGCATATAAACCCTAGTATTTTTCATCATCATTTGGGATGAATGGTTTAGTGTTGTGATATTCTCGTGACAAAAAATCATGTGAAATATTGTCCAACTTAGCGCATCATACATTTTCTTGAATCAAAATTCTTGTAAAAATATAGCCTAATTCGCGCCAAAAATAGAGGATTTCAGTATGCAAAATGTCCATCCACCTGTCGATTATCCGCTCTATCTTGCCAATAAAGCCGTAGAAACAGGGCAATGGTTAGCCGTTCAGCATAAATATTCTCAAAATTTATATGCGCGTGTCGCACTTGCCGATGCGAAAAGTATTGAAAAAGCCATTCGTGCAGCCGTAAAAGCAGAAGCCGAAATGGCAAAGTTACAGCCCTTTCAAAAACAAAAAATTCTGTTGCATTGTGTGCAGCGTTTTCAAAACATGCGTGAAGAATTGGTCGAAATTTTAATTGCCGAAGGTGGAAAACCACGTTTGGCTGCGATGGCAGAAGTCGAGCGTTTAATTAATACCTTCCAAATTGCGGCAGATGCGGTGTCACAACTAGATGAAGGGCGTATTTTGCCGTTGGCAGTGACGGCTGCTGCTGCGAATTATCAAGGGATGGTTAAGCATGTACCCATTGGTACCGTGTCTTTGATTAGTCCTTTTAATTTTCCGTTGAATTTAACTGCACATAAAATTGCGCCCGCGATTGCTGCAGGTTGCCCTTTTGTATTAAAACCTGCCAGCGCCACGCCTATTTCAGCATTGAAAATTGCAGAAGTGTTGGCTGAAACAGATTTACCTAAAGGTGCGTTTTCAGTATTACCTTGTGAGCGTGAGCAAGCAGATGTTTTAGTGACAGATGACCGCTTTAAACTGCTCAGTTTTACTGGTTCAGATGTGGTGGGTTGGGATATGAAAGCCCGCGCAGGACGCAAAAAAGTAACGCTAGAGTTGGGCGGCAATGCAGCAGTGATGATTGAACCCGATACTGAATTGAATGATGCATTGATTCATCGCTTAATTGGTGGTGCGTATAATCATGCTGGGCAGGTGTGTATTAGTGTGCAACGTATTTTGGTGCATGCTGACGTATATGCCGAACTGAAAAAGAAACTTGTGAGCCAGCTCAAGAAAATTAAAGCGGCAGATCCTGATTTAGACAGCACTTTGGTCGGGCCAATGATTAAGGAAGCTGAAGCGCAGCGCTTGAAAAAGTGGATTGATAAAGCGGTGAAAAAAGGCGCAAAAATATTGGCAGGTGGCGAGCTGAAAGGTGTGATGTTTGAACCGACTTTATTGGAACAGGTCGATCCAAACTTGGAAGTTTATAAAGATGAAGTTTTCGGCCCTGTTGCCATTTTGGAAAAATATTCATCTTTTGAACAAGGAATTACACGTATTAACCAAAGTCGTTTTGGTTTACAGGCGGGTATTTATACACAAAGCTTGGAAAAAATGCTGTATGCATGGGATCAGTTACAAGTTGGTGGGGTGATTATTAATGATATTCCATCGTTCCGTGTGGACAATATGCCTTATGGTGGCGTGAAAGATTCGGGTTTAGGGCGAGAAGGGATTCAATCTGCTATTCGGGATATGCAGGAAGAGCGTTTATTGGTAATTAAGCGTTAAGTATCTGATCTAATGATGCATCGTTATAAATAAAGAGAAAGGATGAGTTAACTCTGAATTTTGAGATGATTGATTACAGCGCTGTGGTTTGGTGAATAATAAGCTACAGCGCTGCTATAATAGATGAAAAGTAAAACAACTCAAATAGCACCAACATTACATTCCAAATAGTTATATGACTTATAACCAAAAAATCAAGTCAAAATGGAGTGGAATTTGAACGTTTGATTAAAAAAATGCATACAAAAAGCATCTTTCTAAGCAGAATTTACAGAAAAATTGTTCAAAAATGAGTATTGTTAAGCCATACAAAAGCGCAATATTGGGCAAAGACTTTAAGCAAGATTTTCCGAATATTTCGCTGTTTGACCTTTAGAATTTGATGCTCAAAAGGTGTGACTCTAAAGCAAACACCCAGATTTTCATTTTTTGCAGGATATTTTTTGCGTGCGCTAAAGTACCGTTATATAAAGTAAATTTAAGCTAATGAAAAAGCAAGTTATTTATATAAAAGGTCAGAATTAAAAAACAAGCAGCAAAAAATAACCTGAAGTTTAGGTGTTCTATGACAGATTCTCGTGAGAGTTGGTCCGCGCGATCAGGCTTTATTATTGCAGCCATTGGTTCTGCGGTCGGGTTGGGCAATATTTGGCGTTTCCCTTATGTTGCCTATGAAAATGGCGGCGGCGCATTTTTAATCCCTTATTTAATTGCGATCTTTGCCGCAGGTTTGCCATTGCTGTTTTTGGACTATGCAGTTGGGCATAAATACCGTAAAGCACCACCAACCGCTTATAAAAAGCTCATGAACAGTGAAGCATTGGGCTGGTGGCAGGTGATGGTGACTTTGCTGATTGGTATTTACTATGCCAGCGTATTGTCTTGGGCAGGCAGTTATATGTTCTATTCCATTGGTCAGCAATGGGGAACAGACACTGAAAAATTCTTTTTCACAAGCTACTTACAAAATGGTGAAGGCTTAGCCTTTGGTTTTGTACCAACCTTATTTATTGGTCTAGTCATCGTATGGACGGTGGTGATGTTCATTTTATACGGCGGGGTGAAAAAAGGGGTTGAGCTGTCAAATAAAATCTTTATACCACTTTTGCTGATTTTGTTCTCTATTCTCGTGGTTCAAGCTTTACGTTTACCGGGTGCAGTCGATGGCTTAAATGCTTTCTTTACGCCTAACTGGGAAGCGATGGCGAACTATAAAGTATGGTTAGCTGCCTTTGGTCATATCTTCTTCTCACTTTCAGTGGGTTTCGGGATTATGTTGACCTACTCATCTTACCTAAAACGTAAAACCAACTTGACTGGTTCAGGCTTGGTGGTTGCACTTGCAAACTCATCTTTTGAAATTTTAGCGGGTATTGGTATTTTTGCTGCGCTTGGTTTCATGGCGTACAGCGCAGGTTCATCGGTAGATGAAGTGGTTTCTGGTGGTATTGGTTTAGCCTTTATTGCATTCCCGAAAATCATTTCAAGCTTGGGTGCAGGTGGCGATTTATTTGGTTTCTTATTCTTCGCTTCATTGACGGTTGCAGGGGTGACCTCAATGGTGAGTATTCTGCAAGTGCCCATTGCTGCGTTCCAAGACAAACTGGGTTGGTCGCGTAAGCGTGCAGTAACCATCATTGCGGGTGGTTCAGCTATTGTTTCAACCATTTTATTCTCTACCCACAGCGCGATCACTTTTGTCGACATCATTGACTACTTTGCCAACAACATTGGTATTGTTGGTGGTGGTTTATTGTCGATCATTTTGGTGACTTGGTTCCGTCGTCCATTGCTCAAAGAATTGCAGCAACACGTTAACCAATACTCAAGCATTAAATTGGGTTGGGGCTGGAATTTCCTATTAACCATCGTGACTCCGCTTTCATTGCTCGTGGCTTTAGGCTTAACCCTGAAATCTATTTTTGCAGAAGGCTATGGTGGTTATCCATTACATATTTTACTCACCGTGGGTGGTGGTACCGTAGTGCTCTTTATTATTGGCGCGGTATTGCTTAGCCGCTTAAAAGATCACGACGCAGCGGAGAAATAAGATGAATACATCTGCATTGGTGATGTTGATTATTTCAACAGTGGTACTTTGGGGTGGTTTAGTTTTGGCGATGATTCACCTGATCAAAAACCCAGATGAACTCGAAGACTAAGCATTTTGCTGAAACGGGTGCGATGCTGTAAAGCATTGCACAGCCTGAGCAAAAACAAGCACTGCTTTGTTTGCAGCGCAAGGCGCAGCGAAGGACAAGCATATTTTTTGCTGCTATTGCGTTATGTGCCAGTCATTTAGAATGACTAAATTTCCTGTCCCATGCCTTATATCAGCTAAAAAATATGCGTCGTCGCAAACATAGACGAAGTGTCAACAGACCCTAAATTAACCCTTGATTGATTCAAGGGTTATTTTTTTGGAAAGGCTATTAAATGAGAAGAATCGTTAAAACAGAAACAGCTTAGGTGGTTTTTTCAATACGACAATAATAAAAACCATCCCCGCGTCCTTGTTGCGGCAATAATTGGCGTCCATACAGTTGTGGAATGCCCCAATCTGCATCAATTTTGACTTCTTTGGCATTTTGATGTTCGGCAAAGAATTGCTGCATTTGCTGTTCATTTTCGGCTTTTAAAACCGAGCAGGTAATGTAAAGCAAGGTGCCACCAACTTTGAGTTGCTGCCACATCTGCTGCAAAATCTGTTGCTGTAATGCCACCGTTTGCTGAATATCGCTAGATTGACGCAGCAAACGAATATCTGGATGGCGACGCAAGACTCCAATTGCAGAACACGGTGCATCCAATACAATACAGTCCACTGCTTCACTGGCATTCCATGTGGTTGCATCGGCAGCCAAAATTTCAACTTGCGCTTCTTGATTCAGTTGCAGACGTTCTAGATTTTCGCTGACACGTAACAGACGTTTGGTATCCTGATCTATGGCAATCAATTTTTTAGGCTGAAATTTTTCAAGCAGATGCGCTGTTTTACCACCGGGTGCTGCGCAGGCATCGACTACCACTTTGCCATCTAAATTTGGCAAGAGCGTTGCACACAGTTGGGCATGTTCGTCCTGTACGGAAAATACGCCTTCATCAAAACCAGGCAAGTCTGGAATGTGCACATTTTGCAGCATCACAATACCGACTTCAGACACGGTGCAAGCTTCTGCAGCAATCTCTTGTTCCTGCAAAATTTCTAAATAGTCATCGCGGCTGATTTGGCGTGTATTGACTCTTAAAGTCAGAGGCGCGGTTTGCTTTAAAGTTTGCGTCAGTTGTTCTTGTTGTTCAGGCCAATCTTTTTTCAGACGTTTATACAACCAACTTGGCAAACCATGTGCCTGCGCCAAAGCCTTTTGAAATTCCGATGTTTCACGTGAAACACGACGCAGAATTGCATTCACCACACCGCTGAGTGCTTGATAGCCCAATTGTTTGGCTGCAGTTACGGTTTCAGAAATTGCGGCATGACTGGCTACACGAGTACAAAGCACTTGATATAAGCCGACATATAAACAGGTTTCAACAGTTTCATTGTTGAGTGGTTTCACCAACAGCGGCAAAGTAATGCTTTTTAGGGCATACCATTGACGCAAAGTGCCCAAAACCAGTTCATGAAACAAGGCGCGGTCACGTTCTGCGACTTTACTTAAATGTGCAGGTAAAACGCTCGCCAATGATTGCCCTTGTTGTACAGCCAATAGCGTACGGATGACTTGGGCACGCAAGTTCAAATGTGAGTTGCCTGATTCAGAATGGCTCATGCGAGAACTTGTCCTGTTTGAAGTTTTTGAGTTTGAATGATTTGCACAGGATTCAGCGGTTTAGCGCCTGACCATTGCAACGAGCTTAAGCATACCGCTTGTTGATCGCCACAAGCGACGTGTACGCCTTGTTTGTCCAGTTTTAAAATTGTGCCTGCAGCTTTGCCTTGTGCAGATTCATCCGATAATGCTGAACCCCAAACGCGCAAGTTTTGTGTTTCATCTAAAGGGATAAACGCCACCGGCCACGGGTTAAAGGCACGGATATTACGGTCAATTTCGGCTGCAGTTTGTGACCAGTCAATTTGTGCTTCGGCTTTGGTCAATTTGTGTGCATAGACCGTCAAGGCTTCATCTTGCACTTCACGCGCGGCTAAATAGTCTTGCAATTTTTGTTCTGAAGCCAGTACTTCAACAATTGCTTTGGCACCTTGCTGCGCCAGTTTGTCATGTAAAGTGGCAGAGGTGTCTGTGGCAGTAATTGGGCATAGGGTTTTATACATCATATCGCCCGTATCTAAGCCTGCAGCCATTTTCATAATGGTGATGCCTGTTTCGGTATCACCTGTGGCAATCGCGCGCTGAATCGGCGCTGCACCACGCCAACGTGGCAATAACGAACCGTGAATATTCAAGCAGCCATATTTAGGAGTATCTAAAACCACTTGCGGCAAGATTAAACCATAGGCCGCAACCACCATCACATCGGCATTCAATGCAGCCAATTCTTGTTGGGCCGCCAGACCTTCTTCAGTAGATGATTTAAAATGCAAAGGTTGATAGACAGGAAGATCGTGTTGTAGTGCCAATTGCTTCACCGCAGATGCTGTGAGTTTTTGTCCGCGTCCTGCTTTACGGTCAGGCTGGGTGTAAACCGCGACAATCTCATGTTCGGTGTTCAGGAGTGCTGCCAAAGCGCTTGCAGCAAATTCAGGCGTACCTGCAAAAACGATTTTCAATGGAAATCAACCCATAGTTTTAGATGATGCGGCAATTATAACAAATTGCGGCTCAAAGGTCGGAACGGGTTGTAACAAATCCACCTTGTCGCTGTGCTATAAATTATTATGATAAAAATTAGTAATGCAAAATTTAAAAATTATTCATGAAAGTTTTGTATTGCATTCAGTATGATCAACAAGGTGCTGTGGGTTCTCGTCACTTTTTATCCATCATAAAGTTGGTAAAGCAGCAGCCTTACTACCTCAAGCTGTAGTAAAATAGAAAGACTCTTAAACTATTTTGCAGTGATACAGATCTTGCAAACAGTATTATTTCGCCAGAATGAATTTCAGATTCATTTCAGCACAACCAAGTTGGAACTTTATAATGCCTGACTATCGTTCAAAAACATCGACACACGGAAGAAATATGGCGGGTGCACGCGGCTTATGGCGTGCAACGGGTATGAAAGACGAAGATTTCGGTAAGCCGATTATTGCGGTGGTCAACTCATTTACCCAATTTGTACCTGGCCATGTGCATTTAAAAGACCTCGGTCAAATGGTGGCAGAGCAAATTCAGGCGGCAGGTGGTGTTGCCAAAGAATTTAACACCATTGCTGTAGATGACGGGATTGCCATGGGTCATGACGGCATGTTGTATTCATTGCCATCGCGTGACTTGATTGCCGACTCGGTAGAATACATGGTCAGCGCACACTGCGCCGATGCAATGGTGTGTATATCCAACTGTGACAAAATCACACCAGGGATGCTGATGGCTGCCATGCGCCTAAACATTCCAGTGGTGTTTGTGTCTGGCGGCCCAATGGAAGCAGGTAAAGTCAAAATTCGTGGCAATGAACACGCGATTGACTTGATTGACGCGATGATTGTGGCGGCAGATGACAACTATACGGATGAAGAAGTTGCTGAATATGAGCGTTCTGCATGTCCAACTTGTGGTTCATGCTCAGGGATGTTCACTGCAAACTCAATGAACTGCTTAACAGAAGCTCTAGGTTTATCTTTACCGGGCAACGGTTCAATTGTAGCAACTCACGCCAACCGTAAAAAACTGTTTGATAAAGCAGGTCAGTTGATTGTGGAATTGGCCAAACGCCATTATGAACAAGACGATTACAGCGTATTGCCACGTTCAATTGCAACCAAAGCATCTTATGAAAATGCTATGACGTTGGACATTGCCATGGGCGGTTCAACCAACACCGTACTGCACTTGTTGGCGGCTGCCAATGAGGCAGGTGTGGATTTCACCATGGATGATATTGACCGTTTATCACGTAAAGTGCCTGTACTATGTAAAGTAGCGCCTGCAAAACAAGATGTTCACATGGAAGATGTACACCGTGCGGGTGGCATTATGTCTATTTTAGGCGAGCTGGATCGCGCAGGTTTATTGGACACTTCAGTAGGCACAGTTCACGAAGCGACTTTAAAAGATGCTTTGGATAAATGGGACATCATCCGTACCGAAAATGAAGACGTTTACCAGTTCTTCCGTTCTGCACCGGGCGGCGTACTCACCCAAACAGCATTCTCACAAGACCGTTACTATTCACGTTTAGATGGTGACCGTGACAATGGTGTGATTCGTAATGCAGAACACGCTTTCTCTAAAGATGGTGGTTTGGCGGTACTTTACGGCAATATTGCTTTAGATGGCTGTATTGTAAAAACTGCAGGGGTGGATGATTCTATTTTGAAATTCAACGGCACAGCACGTGTTTTTGAAAGTCAGGATGCTGCTGTAGACGCGATTTTGGGCGGTAAAATTACAGCGGGTGATGTGGTGGTGATTCGCTACGAAGGCCCACGTGGTGGCCCAGGTATGCAAGAAATGCTCTATCCAACCAGCTATTTGAAATCGAAAGGTTTAGGCAAAGAATGTGCCTTACTGACCGATGGTCGTTTCTCGGGCGGTTCTTCAGGTCTTTCAATTGGTCACGTTTCTCCAGAAGCGGCTGAAGGTGGTGCGATTGGTCTGGTTGAAGATGGTGACCGTATCGAAATTGATATTCCAAACCGCAGCATTCACTTGGCGATAGATGACGCAACTATGGCGGCACGTCGTGAAGCGCAAGAAGCTAAAGGCTGGCATCCTGCAGAAGAACGTCCACGTAAAATTTCTAAAGCGTTGAAAGCTTATGCCATGCATACCACCAGTGCGGCAAAAGGTGCGGTACGTGAAATCTAAGCAGTACTTGGCAATTTAAGCTGCTACAAAAAAGCACTCCAAAATTGGGGTGCTTTTTTATGTGTCTGCAATGAGCGATGTCAGTATCGCAGCAAATTTGAGCGATGAAATTAGACAGGCATTTTCGTTTACATCCTGCCTGCTTTCGATACAATGAAAAATAAAATAAATTGTCATGATGAATACGTCATTTCACCCATCTTGCTAAGGAATCAGCCATGAGTAAACAGAATATCCGCGAACATTCAGCCGAAGTCTATGAAGGCATTGAAAATGCACCTGCACGTTCCATGATGCGTGCGGTGGGTTTTAAGGATGAAGATTTTACTCGTCCATTTATTGGAATTGCATCGACTTGGGCCAATGTCACACCATGTAATATGCATATTGATGGCTTAGCGCGCGAAGCAGAAACAGGCGTGAATCAGGCGGGTGGTAAAGGCATTATTTTCAATACCATCACCATTTCAGATGGTATTTCAAACGGCACCGAAGGCATGAAATATTCATTGGTTTCACGTGAAATTATTGCCGACTCAATTGAAGCTGTGGTGGGCTGTCAGGCCTATGATGGTGTGATTGCAATTGGTGGCTGCGATAAAAACATGCCGGGCTGCATTATGGGACTGGCACGTTTAAACCGTCCGGGCTTGTTTGTTTATGGCGGCACTATTAAACCGGGTGCAGGACATACCGATATTATTTCGGTGTTTGAAGCCGTGGGTCAGCATGCCAAAGGTGAAATTAACGAAATTCAGGTCAAACAAATTGAAGAAGTGGCTTTGCCAGGTGCAGGCTCTTGTGGTGGCATGTACACCGCCAACTCTATGGCATCGGCCATTGAAGCATTGGGCATGAGTTTGCCGGGGTCTTCAGCACAAGAAGCTGTTTCTCAAGATAAAATGGATGACTGCCAACGCGCAGGCGAAGCGGTCATGAATCTGTTACGTCTGGATATTAAACCACGTGACATTATGACCAAATCTGCCTTTGAAAATGCCATTAAAGTATTGATTGCTTTGGGTGGATCGACCAATGGTGTGTTGCATTTGATTGCCATGGCACATTCTGCAGGGGTTGAACTCACACTGGATGATTTCGTGCGTATTGGTCAGGAAACCCCAGTGGTGGCCGATGTACGTCCATCGGGCAAGTATTTAATGTCGGAGCTGATTGCCATTGGCGGCATTCAACCGTTGATGAAACGCATGCTAGATGCAGGCATGCTTGATGGTTCTTGCTTAACGGTTACAGGTAAAACTTTGGCAGAAAACTTGGCCGATGTTGCCGGTTATCCTGAAGGTCAGCAAATTATTTTACCGTTTGATGCACCAATCAAAAAAGATTCGCACTTGGTGGTTTTAAAAGGCAACTTATCACCTACGGGCGCAGTGGCAAAAATTACAGGCAAAGAAGGCTTGTATTTTGAAGGCCCTGCACGCGTTTTTGAAGGTGAAATTGGCGCGATGCGCGGCATTTTAGATGGTGAAGTGCAAGAAGGTGAAGTGGTGGTGATTCGTGGTGAAGGCCCTAAAGGTGGCCCGGGTATGCCAGAAATGCTGAAACCAACTTCTGCAATTATTGGCAAAGGTTTGGGTAATTCAGTCGCGTTAATTACCGATGGACGTTTTTCGGGTGGCAGTCACGGTTTTGTGATTGGGCATGTGACCCCAGAAGCGTATGAAGGCGGGCCAATTGGTCTGGTGAAAAATGGCGATAAAATTTCGATTAATGCCGAAACCCGTGAAATGACTTGGCATGTGTCGGAAGAGGAAATGGCAGCACGTAAAGCGGCATGGGTCAAACCAAAGCCAAACTATACCCATGGTGCATTGGCGAAATTTGCTAAATTGGCATCGGGCGCAGAAAAAGGTGCAGTGACTGATCTGAATTTAGAGGTCTAATTGATCATTTTTATATGAATTGATATAAATCCTTGTGTACTATTGAAGGACGAGCGCACATGATTTGCATGTGGCTTGTCCCCAAACCACAAGGATTTTCTTTTTAGAGGCTGATCTCATGTCACTGTTACGCCGTTGGTTCGATCCGATCAGATCGAGTTGGTTTTATCAAAAACCATCTCGGCAAGCGGTGTTGCCCACGGAACACGGACTGAGTGTGTATTTACGTCTAGATGATGTATATAGCTATTTGGCGGTACAGCAGTTGCCGCAATTAGAAGATATTCTGGCCGATGAATTAAAACCTTTAACCGTGGTGATTTCGCGGCAAAGTGGCGATGCACCGAATCAAATGTCGGCTGCAGAATGGCAAAATTATTGTATTCAAGATGCACAAATTCTTGCCAAACAACACCGTTTTAGTTTTCACGATAGCCCTGAACCACCGACTGCAGAGGCCTTAATGCAGGCAGAAGCTATTTTGCGGCATACGCCGTTACGTGGTCAGGATTTCTTGTATTTACTCGAAGATGTGTTTCACATGCTGTGGCAAAAGCAGTCGGGTAAATTACGCACTTTATATGCCATGTCCAGCCGTCATCATCAAATTCAGGATTTTCCTGAACGGGTTTTTGATGATGCACCTGTATTGGCCAGTTATTTTGAGTTTGGTGGACGTAAATATCATGCGGTCGATGATTTATTGCGTTTGACACGCCGTTTAAAACAACAAAAATTACTCACCGATAATCCTATTTTCTTGATCAATCACATTGAATGGCGAGAACATTTAATTAGTGATGCCGAAGAACTCAATGAAATTCAGGCACTCGACCCTGAACTGGATTTGTATATTGCACTGGAAGACCCGATTTCTTGGTTGTTATTGGCGTATATCAAAGAAGAATTAGCTGCCTATTACAATATCCATTTGAATGTGTATCCTTTGTCCTATCATGGGCGTGACTGCTTTGACTGGAGTTTGGCGACGCGATTATCTAAACGTACCGATGTTGCGTTTACGCCGTTTTGCCGACCCACCGAGCAGGCGACTTATCAAATGGCACAACTGTATTACAGTGTGCCTGAAGAACAGCGTGTCGATGCCATATATCGCATTTTGCAGGCGGTATGGACGAGGGGGCAGGATTTATCCTTTAAAGCGCATTTTGATCGGATGCAGCGTGAATTAGAGCTAGAACAACTGAGTACAGCCGATGTTGCCGAATTACTCAAAGAAAATGACATGTTGTGCGAGATGAAATCTCAGCCCGATTTTCCTGTGCTGGAATTGCGCATTGATGGGCAAAGTTATGTATTTAACAGCTTATATCGGGTGTGGATGATTGAAAGTATTTTCAGTAATGTGTTAGAAGAAAAGTATAAGAGTGAAATTGAAAACGAAACTGAAAGTGTAGCCCCAGCCCATGAACAATGAAAAAGTAAACTCATTACAACAAGCACGTGACAAGATTGATCAGATAGATGTGGCTTTAATTGAACTGATTGCATCACGTCAGTTTTATGTCGATCAAGCCATGCGCCATAAACAGACGGTGGAAGATGTGCAATCACCACAGCGAGTGAAAGAAGTCATTGAAAAAGTGCGTACTCTTGCGCTGCAACATGATGTTGATCCTGATATGATTGAGCGTTTGTACCACGATATGATTCAGCACTTTATTCAACGTGAACTGAAAGAATTCCGCCCTTAAAAAGTTTTTAATGAGTTTGGCATGATACTTCAAACTCAGCCAATCCTTTCCTTTACGCTGCAAAATTGCGGTGTCTGTATTTATTTTTAGCCTCGAAACAGTATTTTTAAAAATAATATGTTTATTTTTTCTATAGACAGCTTTTAGCGCAAAGCCTTGCCTGTCTTGGCTTTGCTGTTGCTTTTGAAAGCTATGGTAAAAAAAAGATTATGATTTTATTACATTTTTTAACATTGTAAGTTTGCATTATTTTGAAAAGTATATATATTGTATATACATCTTTTGCAAAGCAGTCTTTATTTTGGAGAGATCAGCAATGAACGAGCAAATCAAAAAAATAAAGACAGGCAAGAAAGATGGACAACTTTTAATTCGTATTAATAGTACTGAACGTGATGAATTTATTCGTTTATGTGAAGAACTTGATACTAGTGCTGCTCGTGAATTAAGAAAATTTATTCGTAGTTTTGTGAAACAACACAATGGCAACGAATAGCCTTACTAAGGAGTAATACCATGGCTAAGCAAGTTAAATCTTTGAAGCAACAAATCAAAGCACGTTTGAAAAAGATTTCAAAACATAAAGGCAAATTGAAGCAACTTAAGCAAGAGCTTAAAAAACAGAAATAAGCCAAGTAAAAGCATTATCTCTTAAAAACGGTTCATTCTAGACAGACCGTTTGAGGTAAAAAAAGACCGAACAATCACTGTTGTTCGGTCTTTTTGCATTGTTTCGGCATTTGCTTAGGTTCAAGCAAATGACCGCAAGTTCTGATTAAGAGGGATCACGCAAACTAAAGAACCAGTTCAGGAACAAGGCTGCAAAAGTTGCTGTCCCAATCCCGCCCAAGTTAAAGCTGCCCAATTGCAACGCAAAGTCACCCGTTCCTAAAATAATGGTCACGGCAGCCACCATCAAGTTTTTGTTTTTAGAAAAATCGACTTTGTTTTCAATCCAGATTTTCGCGCCAGCAATGGTAATCAAACCAAATACCACAATCGAAGCGCCCGTTAAAATGGCGGTAGGAATGGTATGGATGATTGCCCCAAATTTTGGTGATAAGCCAAGGAAAATAGCAAAGACCCCCGCCACCACAAAAATAATCGTGCAATACACGCGGGTAACAGCCATCACCCCAATGTTTTCACCATAGGTAGTCATACCCGGTGCACCGACACCACCTGCAAGGGTTGTGGCAACACCATCGGCTACAAAGGCTTTACCAATGTGTGGATCGAGGTTTTCACCAGTCATGGCACCTACTGCTTTAATGTGTCCCAAGTTCTCTGCCACCAAAATGAAGGCAATTGGGGCAATAATCAGCATGGCATTCACATCAAATACAGGCGCATGAAAGTCTGGTACGCCAAACCAAGCGGCTTGCTGAATCGGTGCGAAGTTAATTGGCGTCCCCCAACCCATGACATTGGTGACTACAAAATAGATCAGATACGATATGAGCAAGCCAATCAGGAGCAAGAGGCGTTGCAGTAAACCTTTGGTAAATACGGCAATCATGCCCATACATAGCACAGTCACCAAGGCCATCCACATATTAAATGGATTGCCTGCAACCGCTTTGACCGTGACAGGAGCAAGGTTTAAACCAATGATCATCACCACCGCACCTGTCACCACAGGTGGCATTAATTTTTCAATCCAGCGGGTGCCAGTAGCCATCACCAAAAAGCCAATCAGGGCATATAAAATACCGCAGGCAATAATCCCGCCTGCCGCGACCCCAATATTGGCATTTAAACCGCCTGCTGCGCCTGCATAGCCTGTTGCAGCAATCACCACCCCAATAAAGGCAAAGCTTGAGCCTAAATAACTTGGAACGCGCCCACCTGTCATGAAAAAGAACAGGATGGTACAAATCCCTGACATTAAAATGGCAAGGTTCGGATCAAAGCCCATTAAGAAAGGTGCAAGTACAGTAGCACCAAACATGGCAAACGCGTGTTGTATCCCCAATACAACGGTTTGTGCAGGCGGTAGATACTCATTGGTACCTACAGGACGTGCATCAATGCTGCCTTCATAAGGGCGCCATTTGGGAAACCAATTGGACATAAAGTAAGCACTCAAAAGCTAAATTGAGCACATCATACTCTTGTATTGCCTAAATTTTTTAAAAATTTTGCCAGAAAACAGATCAGCTGTTTATTTTTAGGATTAAATTTTACTATTTGATAAAATTTACATTTAATATAAATAAGTAATTTTATTTATAAATTTAAAGAATGTATTGCAGTCACTTAGTGATAGTCGCAGTTTAAAAAAAATTGTATGACCTGCGATTTTTGTTTGTATTTTATACAAAATTAATATTCATGATTCAATATCTTGCTGCACATTATTACGTCCACTTTGCTTGGCTTTATACAGCGCAGCATCAGTACGCTGAATTAATTCATGTTGATCTGCATGATAAATATATAAGGCACTTAAACCAAAACTTGCGGTAATTTGAATCTCATGTTCTGCATAGGCAATACGATGTTGTTCAATGGCAATTCTGCAGCGTTCCAGTACATTTTGGGCAATTTGCGGTGAGGTATTGGAGAAAATAATCATAAATTCTTCGCCACCAAAACGTCCGATAATATCTTCACTGCGTAGATTTTTTTGCAAAATTTTTGGAATTTGCTTGAGTACCTGATCCCCTCCATCGTGTCCATAGCGATCATTTACTTGCTTAAACCAGTCTAAATCGAGCAGGGCAAGGCAGATGTGTTCTTTGTTTTGCCCCGCCAATTGTTTTTGATTCACCAGTTGGTTGAATTTTATGCTTAAACCGCGTCGGTTGAGAGTTTGGGTGAGTGGATCAAGCAGAATTAGTTGTTGCTGATGTTCTTCACGAATCATCCAGCGTCCCAAAAAAGTATTAAATAAAATGGCCAACAGAACACCAATGATGGTGCTGCCAATCAAGTTATTGATGAGCATGAAATTTTGGAATTCCGCACTGGTAAACGTATAGGGCTGAAAAACGGGCGCATAGGGGATAATATTGCGCAAGGTCAGCAAAGAACCACCGTAAAATACCACCAAGCAGGGAATGGTGCCCCAAAAGATAATGCTGCGTTTAAACAACAATAAGCCTGTAAAAATGGAGCCAATGGTAAATACGCCTGTGAGTACCGTCATTTGACCCAGAAAATAGCCAATACTCATGAGTGAGCTGCTATAAAAGCCTAAACACAGAATTGGAAAATAATAGAGTGTGGTCTGATTTTCAGGAATACGATAGCTGATGACATATAAAGACCAAGGCAATCAGCAAATACAATATTAAACAACCCAATACCCATGGCAGCATGTATGGGGTAAACAGGGGTTGGCTTTGACTGAGCCAAAGTACCACTAAAAAGAGTAAATGAAAGAAAAAAACCAAGCCACTGACGACACGTGATTTTTGGATGTTATTTAAACTGAGGAGATTTTTATACCCTTGAAAAAATAAAAAATTTTTAGCTTTAATAAAGTCGTCATTGTAGAGCTTTCTGGCATAGGCAAGTCCAAACTCTTATTTATTGTCTAATCTAAGCATAATTCAAATAAGTTGAGACAGAAATCATAAAAAATGCCAGTTATCATGTTTTTTTATGATTTTTTCTACTTAGCCTAATATGTAGTCATCCGTCCCAAATCATGTTTAAGTGAGTGAATGAGCCACAAGCAGAGCATGACTCTGCTTGTTGTGCTATTCGTTAGGTCTTAACCTGTATTGCGTAAGCCTGCTGCAATCCCTGCAATACTCACCATGAGGGCATGATCGACAGGGGTATGTTCGGCATGCTGTTCTGCCAAATACAAACGACGACGTTTCATCAATTCTGCCTGTAGCAAATGCAGTGGCAATAAATAAGGTTTACGCACCCGCATCGATTGATCTAGCACATCATTGCTGCTGAGCAATTGCGATTCACCTTTAAGGGTCAGTAAAGTCGTCACAGCATCACGCAGACGTTGACGGAGTTGCTCACCCAGTTGTTTTAAGTCTTCGTCATCGGTCAGGTGTGACTCATAATACAATGCAATATTGCTGTCGGCTTTAGACAACACCATTTCCAACATATCAATTAAAGTCTGGAAATAAGGCCAATCGCTAAGCATTTCATCTAAAGTGGCTTTTTGTCCCTGATCGATTGTTTGGTTAATTGCCGCGCCTGTCCCTAACCAAGCAGGTAGCATCAGACGGATTTGCGTCCATGCAAACACCCACGGAATGGCACGCAAGGATTCAATTCCGCCGCTGACTTTACGTTTTGCAGGACGTGAACCGAGCGGCAACATTTGCAATTCCAGCTCTGGCGTAACGGTGCGTAAATATTTCACAAAATGAGGGTTTTCACGCACAGTTTGACGGTAGACCTGTACCGAAAGTTCGGTCATGTTATGCATGAGCTCGCGCCATTCAGCCTTCGGCACAGGTGGTGGCATTATCGTCGCTTCTAAGGTGGCAGCGGTATAGACTTCCAGATTTTGCAATGCAACCCCTTCAAGTCCAAATTTAAAACGAATCATTTCACCTTGTTCGGTGACGCGGATTGCACCTGAAATAGAACCCGGTGGTTGTGAGAACAATGCTTGTTGTGTTGGTGCACCGCCACGGCTGATGGAACCACCGCGACCATGGAATAAAGTCAGCTGCACAGCATGTTGCTGCGCTACCGCAGTCAGTTCTTCCTGCGCGCGGTACTGCGCCCAGTTGGCAGACATGAACCCTGCATCTTTGGCGGAGTCTGAGTAGCCAATCATCACCTCATGTTTGCCCTGAATATGCTGTTTGTACCAATGCATATTAAATAGGGTATTCATGGTTTGGGCAGCCCCATCCAAGTCTTTCAGGGTTTCAAACAGCGGCACCACACGCAAAGGATGCTGAATGCCCGCTTCTTTTTGCAGCAATAACACTGCCAATACATCACTTGGATATTCCGCCATGGAAATAATATAAGCGCCCAAACTTTCCTGCGGCTGTGCAGCCAAAGTGCGCATGGTGGCAAACACTTCTTGCACATCGGGATGTTGAATCAGGCTTTGTGCAGGTTCTTGCATGAATTTTGGCAATAACGGACGTTTACTTTGTAGCTCTTGAAGCAAGAAGTTCTGACGCGCTTGTTCAGTCCAAGTTTCAAAATTGCCCAAACCTAAATATTCGGTAATGGCAGAAATGGCTTGGCGATGACGTCCTGACTCTTGGCGAATATCCAGTTTTAGCAATTCAATACCAAAACAATTCACACGATGAATTAAATCCAACAATTTGCCGTTCGCAATGTCTGATAATTGGCAAGCCGTCAGCGAGCGATAACACAGCAATAAAGGCTGTAACAACTCATCTTTGCTTTTGATGACCAAACTGTCATCTGCATCTTTGCCTTGCAGTTTCGCTGCTAACCAGTCGCGGGTGGCTTTTAGGCGTTCTCGGGTGTCGCGTAAATATTCACGGTACGGCTCGGCATGGAAATGTCCCAAAGCATCTGCCAATTCTGGGCTGCATTGCTGAATGGAGAGTTCCCAACGCAGGTTTTCGATATCACGTAAATACAGTTCTGCTGCTTTCCAACGCGATAGCCACAATACCTCTTGAGTGACTTTATGGGTGACATTCGGGTTGCCATCGCGGTCACCGCCCATCCAAGAGGCGAAACGCACAGGCGCAACACTCAGCGGCAGGCTTTGCCCACAATGTTCCTGCACAATGCTGTCTAACTCACGCATGAATTTAGGCACCGCATTCCACAAGGTTTGTTCGATGGTGGTAAAGCCCCATTTGGCTTCATCGACAGGGGTTGGGCGATGTTGGCGAATTTCATCGGTTTGCCAAGCCGAGCTGATCAGCTGTTTTAAATCTGCCAAAACTGCCTGACGTTCACGTGGTGTCAGTTTTTGCTGATCCATTTTAAACAAGCAGTCATTAATATCGTCATATTTTTGAATGAGGGTACGACGGCTGACTTCAGTCGGATGCGCAGTTAAAACCAACTCAATTTTCAGTTCACAGACTTGTTGAAAGAGTGTTTCTGCAGAAATTTGGTTGTCTTTAAACTTGATAAATAAATGATCTAGTGGGTTTGGAGAAACGCCATTTTCATCAAATTCGCTTTGGCGACGGCTCCGCACCACATGATATTGCTCGGCAATGTTGGCAAAGTTCAAAAAGTGGGTAAAGGCACGGGTGAGCGGTAAGATTTCGTCATCTTCCAGACTTAAAAACAGTTGTTCGAGTTGTTTTTCAGCTTCGGCTTGTCCATCGCGCGCGCCTTTAGATAAGGCACGAATTTGTTCGACCTGATTAAACAAATCTTGTCCTGCGTGTAACTTGAGGGTCTCACCCAATAAGTTGCCAAGTAAGCGTACGTCATCGCGTAGAGGAGCATCAATTTGTTGAATCATTCGTTGTTCTCCATGTTCTGTGTTTTTCTACTCTGTTAAGACTATACCCCGATTTAGATACAATCCAAGCGGGCTATCTACAAAAGTTGCATGGATTTTGCGCATCTGAAGTTATAGTGCCAAGTGGCAGTATTTAGGAGAGAAATACAGGGTGGAGAGGAATGCTATTTGGTAAAAGAAACCCCAATTTAGATAAACCTTTTTTGTAATGGGTTCTGGGATAATCAATGTGCTAGAGTCCCAAGTGCATTCTCATGCGTATTGAGAGTATTTTTACGCATAGTTGCTGCCAATTATGTAGTGATGAGGGGAGCGGCATTTTGCTAAGTTACAAAAATAGCTGGGTTAACCTTCGGTTCGACCTACTTTTCTTTCGGGAAAAGTAGGCAAAACCATTGTCATCCACAAAACCTGCTTACAGTTTATCTCTTATTCATTGTTTCGCAGAAACAGTAATAAAACGAATACCATGCAGGTTGTAGATGACATTCCTGCGTATCGAATGGTGATTAGTGTTGAGTTTGTTTATTTTCTTAAAACTGCGTGATTTGAATTTGTAAATCAAGCAAGAGGAGGTTGCGAAATTAGCTTGCTCAGCCATAACGCAGCATAAAAATTTCAATAGCGTGATTAATAATGTGCTGACATTCTGTTGGGGTGGGCACGGCACGTACACCGAGTAAAACTTCATGGTGACGTAAACCATGCAGTAAGGAAACGATCAATTCAGTTTGCGTTTTTGGTTCATCGGCCTGAATAAACTGCAATTCTACTGCTTGGCGAAAGAAGCTTTCCCACATCGCGCGAAGTTTGGCATGTGAGGCATTGTAAAACTGCAATGCCAACGGATTTTGCTCCGAGGCCAGTTCCATCAGCAAATGTTCTAATTTAATCGCTTCAGGCATATTGACCAAGTTCAAGGACAGTTTACAGGCTTGGTATAAGGCCTGCTTAAAATTGCTATGTGCAGTCAAGTCCAAAGGTTGTGCTTTGAGCAGACTTTCACAGGTTTCTTCAATGGCACAGGAAAATAGCGTGGCTTTGTCTTGAAAGTGGTTATACACCGTTAATTTGGTCACGCCTGCTTCACGTGCAATCTGATTCATACTAGAACCATGAAAGCCCAACTTTAAAAACAAATGTTTTGCCGACATTAAAATGCGTTGGCGTTTTTCTAAATCTTTTGGTCGTCCGACATGAATCTGCACATGCTCATCCTAATTTGCATCAGTACAACTGGAAAATGACGCTTCAGTTTTAATTAATGTACCCAGTGGTATATTAATTAAAAAATAATCAATTTAATATAGGGGTTTGCACGCACTTCATAAATGGCTTGCGCTGTAGGCTAAAACTGAGCAGATCAGGCATGAAACGCAGGGAATAGCGAGACTATTACCAAGTTTCATAACGCAATCTGAGAAAGTTTTAGCCACAGTCCTTTGGAACAAGCATATTTTTTACTGCTATTACGTTATGAGTCAGTTACTTAGAATGACTAAGTTTCCTGCCTCATGCCTTATATCAGCTAAAAATATGCGCTGTCGCAAACATAGACGAAGTGTCAGCAAACCCTACCGTATTCTGCCCTAAAAAAAACGTTTAAATAAGAGCAAACCTGATGAACACGACTCAGAATCTCATTGCCAGCCTGATGCTGCTGTGCTGTATCACCCTAATGGGATGCAGCAAGCAAAAAACCGAGGTTGAACAGGAAGTCCCTTTGGTGATGGTGACCCAGCCTAGCAGTTTACATCTTGAGCAAAAAAGCTATGCAGGCGAGGTGCAAGCTCGTCAGCAAACGGCTTTGGCATTTCGGGTTGCAGGGCAAGTTACACAGCGTTTTGCCGATGTGGGAGATCAGGTCAAAGTTGGGCAAGTCTTAGCAAAACTGGATGTGCAAGATGCAGCATTGCAGCTCAATGCCGCGCGTGCGCAACTGGAAAGTGCGCAATCTGCTGCAAAAATTGCTAGCGATGAGTTACAGCGTTTTCAGCAATTATTACCCATGAATGCCGTCAGTCGCTCGCAATATGATGCAGTCAAAAACCAATATCAACATGCTATGGCACAGTTGAAACAGGCACAGTCCAATTATGCAGTCAGCAGTAATCAAACCGACTATAACCAGTTACGTGCCACAAAAAATGGTGTGATTACTGAACGCAATATTGAAGTTGGGCAGGTTTTAGCGGCAGGGCAGGTCGCTTATCAATTGGCGATTGATGGGGAGCGTGAAGTCGTGATTGGCGTGCCTGAACAAGCGGTGGGTGAAATTCGAGTCGGGCAAGAGGCAACGGTAAGTTTATGGTCACAACCCGATACCCGTTTTGCAGGTACGGTTCGAGAAATTTCCCCTGCGGCAGATCAGTCGCGTACTTTTAAAGTCAAAGTGGCTTTACGTGAAGGCAATGCACAGATTCAATTGGGGCAAAGTGCGCGGGTATTTCTGACTCGCCAAGCCAATCAGGGTTTATATGTGCCTTTATCTAGCGTGTCGGCAACAGGGCAACAAGCTTTTGTTTTGGTCTTACAGCCAGACTCAACCGTGCGCCAAATTCCCGTTACCTTAGGCGCTTATGGACGTGACAGCGTGCCTGTACTGAGTGGCTTACAGCCGCAAGATTATGTGGTGATGGGTGGGGTGCATTTACTGCGTGATCGACAAAAAATCCGCCCAATTAACCGTGACAATCAAGCTGTACAGGCGGTCAATCCAACCGCTCAGGCAGCTCCTGCTGCTACACAGACGGAGCGTTAAAATATGAATTTTAACTTATCCGAATGGGCGTTAAAAAATAAGGGTTTAGTGGTCTATTTGATGCTGTTGTTGGGCATTGTTGGTATTTTTTCCTACTCTAAACTGGCACAAAGTGAAGATCCGCCGTTTACCTTTAAAGTGATGGTGATTCAAACCTATTGGCCAGGAGCGAGTGCCAAAGAGGTTTCCTTACAAGTCACTGACCGTATTGAAAAAGAATTGATGAGCACGGGCGATTATGAACGCATCATGGCCTATTCGCGTCCGGGCGAGTCCATGGTGACTTTTATTGCCAAAGATTCCATGCGTTCTAGCCAAATTCCAGATGTTTGGTACAAGGTGCGTAAAAAGGTCAATGATATTCGTCATGAACTGCCGCAAGGGGTGCAAGGCCCATTTTTTAATGATGAATTTGGCGACACTTTTGGCAATATTTATGTGCTGACAGGCGCAGACTATGACTACGCCACCCTCAAAGAATATGCCGACCGTTTGCAGCTACAATTACAGCGGGTCAAAGATGTTGCCAAAGTTAATTTGGTCGGTTTGCAAGATCAAAAAATTTGGATTGAGTTATCTAACACCAAAGCCGCGCAACTCGGTATTCCTGTTACCGCGATTCAGCAAGCCTTACAACAACAAAACAGCATGGCAAGCGCAGGTTTTTTTGAAACCCATTCAGACCGTATTCAGGTGCGTGTCAGCGGTGCGTTGCACAGTGTCGATGAGTTGAAACAAATGCCGCTGTTGGTGAATGGCACCACCATTCAACTGGGCGATGTTGCCGAAGTTTATCGTGGGTTTAGCGAACCTGCTCAACCGCGTATGCGCTTTATGGGTGAAAACGGCATTGGCATTGCGGTGTCGATGCGTAAAGGCGGTGATATTCTGGCTTTGGGTGAAAATCTGGAAACTGAATTTGCCCGTTTGCAAAAGACCTTGCCTTTGGGCATGCAACTGCAAAAAGTGTCTGATCAGCCTGTTGCGGTAAAACACAGCGTCAATGAATTTATGAAAGTGTTGGCTGAGGCGGTGATTATCGTGCTCTTGGTCAGCTTCTTTTCACTGGGTTTTCGCACAGGTTTGGTGGTGGCATTTTCCATTCCACTGGTCTTGGCGATGACTTTTGCAGGTATGCATTTGTTTGATGTCGGGCTGCATAAGATTTCACTCGGTGCGCTTATTCTAGCCCTCGGATTGTTGGTGGATGATGCCATTATCGCCATTGAAATGATGGCAATTAAGATGGAGCAGGGCTATAGCCGCTTGCAAGCCGCAGGTCATGCGTGGCGAACGACTGCTTTCCCTATGCTGACTGGGACATTGATTACCGCAGCAGGTTTTTTACCCATTGCCACAGCAGCCTCAAGTACAGGGGAATATACCCGTTCAATTTTCCAAGTGGTGACCATTGCTTTGGTGGTGTCATGGTTTGCTGCCGTGCTGTTTGTACCCTATCTGGGCGATAAATTATTGCCAGATTTTCAGCGTCATGCACAGCGAGCGCCGTGGTATCAACGTCTTTGGGCGCGTGTACGCAAACAAGCTGAACCGCAGCCTGTGCTACAGCACGCAGGTGAATTACACGACCCATATCAAACCCGCTTTTATCAAGTGTTTCGTGGATGGGTTAATACTTGTGTGCGCTATCGAAAAACCGTCATTGCAATCACAGTTGGCATATTTGTACTGTCAATTGCGATGTTTAAATTGGTACCACAGCAATTTTTCCCACCTTCCAATCGGGCAGAAATTTTAGTCGATTTAAAACTTGAAGAAGGTGCGTCTTTAACAGCCACAGAAGCAGCCGTTAAAAAAGTTGAAAATTTCTTGGCGCAACAACAAGGCATCGACAATTATGTAGCCTATGTTGGCACAGGTTCGCCGCGTTTCTATTTGCCTTTAGATCAGCAATTACCGCAGGCCAGTTTTGCCCAATTTGTGGTATTGGCATCGTCTTTAGAAGACCGCAATGAAATTCGCCGTAATTTATCTGAACAAATTCGCTTGTTATTGCCAGAGGTGCGTACTCGCGTGTCATTATTGGAAAATGGCCCACCAGTGGGTTATCCATTGCAATTCCGCGTGTCAGGAGAAGACTTGGCACAAGTGCGACAATGGGCACAGCAAGTCGCAGCCACCATCAGTGCCAATCCAAACAGTACCAATGTGCATTTAGATTGGGGTGAGCCGACCAAAGTCATTCAATTGCAGATTGATCAAGACCGTGCCCGTCAAATGGGAGTGTCGAGTCTGGATTTAGCTAACTTCCTTAATAGTTCTATCAGTGGCGCGGCTATTAACCAGTATCGTGAAAAACGTGAACTGATTGAAATCCGTTTACGTGGTGATCAAACCGAGCGCCTAGATGTCGCATCTTTAAGCAGTTTGGCTATACCGACTTCACGTGGAACATCGGTGCCGTTGGCGCAAATTGCACAAATTGAATACCGTTTTGAAGAAGGCTTAATTTGGCATCGTAACCGCTTGCCGACCATTACCGTACGTGGTGATATTCGTAGCAATTTGCAACCTGCAACGGTGGTGGCAGAACTGTCTGAACCGATGGCGGCCCTGCGTGAAAAGTTGCCAAGTGGCTATTTAATTGAAGTGGGTGGCACGGTTGAAGAATCGGCACGTGGGCAAAAGTCAGTCAATGCAGGCATGCCATTTTTCCTTGCCGTGGTGATGACTTTGTTGATGATTCAGCTGCGTAGCATGTCCCGTGCATTCATCGTGTTTTTAACTGCACCGCTCGGCATTATTGGCGTGGTATTGTTCCTGTTGCTGTTTAACAAACCCTTTGGTTTTGTGGCGATGCTTGGCACCATTGCCTTATCGGGCATGATCATGCGCAATTCTTTGATTTTAATTGATCAGATTGAGCAGGATATTCGGGCAGGAGAGTCGCAGTGGGATGCAATTATTAACGCCACGGTGCGCCGTTGTCGTCCAATTGTACTGACCGCTTTGGCGGCAGTATTGGCCATGATTCCACTTTCTCGCAGTATTTTCTTTGGCCCGATGGCTGTGGCAATTATGGGCGGATTAATTGTCGCGACCTTATTAACCCTGTTCTTTTTACCTGCATTATATGCCCAGTGGTTTAAAGTGAAAAAAAATCCACATAATCTGTAAAAGTGACATAATAACGGGTGCGAAACTTGGAAAATTTCAATATAGTAGCACCTTATATTTTTCAGCCTTTGCATACGTTACAGCATGCGCCAGATTAAAAAATAAAACACGGCACAGATGGGGTTTAATCACATTATGAAGCAAGATAACTTGTTAAAGTTTCGCCGTTCCGTCGCGATCTCTTACGTGTTTATGTTTTTTGCTTTATTTACTGTGGTGAGCGGCGCGTTAGCTTATTGGTATGCGCGTAAAGTGATTCTGGTCGATAGCACTGAAGTCTGGTTACAGGCGCAGGCTTTATGGGTCATGCGTAATGTGGTGATTTACAGTGTATTGGCATTGTTTGCTGCATTGTGGTTTATTCCATTGGCCTTCTTTCCTTGGGATGCCTTTTTATGGGTCAAAGCCTGCACCGTAGCAGGTGTGGTCTTTGCCGTGATTGCCTTCTTATTTTTAATCAATGCTTGGATTAAAGGGCTATCCAAATTTTTGAAAAATAAAGCTGTGTTCTAATGGCTTGAACTTCATCTAAAGCACTTCAGCTAAAATTTTTAGCAGTCTCCCCTTGTAAAACTCAGTTTGACCCCAATTTCAAACTTCAGTTAAGTTTTAAATAGAATTCCGTGAGGAGCATCGCCAGACATGGCTAAACGTGATTATTATGAGGTTTTGGGCGTCTCTAAAACCGCTAGTGATGATGAAATTAAAAAAGCCTACCGTAAGTTGGCGATGAAATATCATCCAGACCGTAACCCGGACAATCCTGAAGCTGAAGAGAAGTTTAAAGAAGCTTCAGAAGCGTATGAAGTTCTGTCAGACAGCGAAAAACGCAGCATGTACGACCGTATGGGCCATCAAGCCTTTGAAGGTGGTATGGGCGGTGGTGCTGGCGGCTTCGGTGGTTTCAGTGCGGAAGATATTTTCAGCCAGTTTGGGGATATTTTCGGTGGAGCCTTTGGTGGGGGGGGGCGTGGCCAGCAACGTCAACGCCGTGGTTCAGACTTACGCTATGTGATGGAATTGACGCTTGAAGAAGCAGTCAAAGGCGTTAAGAAAACCATCACCTTTACAGCACCTGCGCCATGTGAAGCTTGTGATGGTAAAGGCTCAGAAAATCCAAATGATGTTGAAACTTGTCCAACCTGTCATGGTGCGGGTCAAGTACGCATGCAGCAAGGTTTCTTCTCGGTACAGCAAACCTGTAGCACTTGTCGTGGTCAGGGCAAAATTATCAAGAACCCATGTAAAAAATGTCATGGTTCGGGTGTGTCAGATCGTCAGCAAACTCTTGAAGTGACCATTCCTGCAGGGGTGGACAACGGCGACCGCGTACGCTTAACAGGTAAAGGTGAAGCGATTCGTGATGGTCAATCGGGCGACCTATATGTAGAAGTGGTGGTGCGCGAGCATGAAATCTTCCAGCGTGATGGTGCCGACCTATATATGGATGTACCTGTCAGCATTGCCGATGCTGCTTTAGGTAAGGAAATTGAAATTCCGACTCTAGATGGTCGCGTGAGCCTGAAAGTACCTGAGGGAACACAAACGGGTAAATTGTTCCGTTTGCGTGGTAAAGGGGTAAAACCTGTGCGTACCAGTATGCAGGGCGATTTACTCTGCCGTATTGTGGTGGAAACACCTGTGAATTTAACGGCACGTCAGCGTGAATTGTTAAAAGAGTTGCAGACGACGATGGAAGGTGAGGGCAGTCAGTCATCACCAAAGAAAAAGTCTTTCTTTGATCGTTTGTTTGATTAAGGAAACCTAGGTTAGGTATGTCAAAGCACGACCTCATCTAAACTCAAAAATAAAGGCGATCTTAAGATCGCCTTTGTTATATCTGCTGTACGCTTATTCGACTTCAGGTACATCAATCTCTAAAACATCCACCATTTCAGTCGTTGCTGTTTTAACGACAGTTTGTGGTTGAACGGTTGCAACAACCACATTTTCCGTTGGTGCTGTTTCTTCTAGTTCAGGTGCATCGACTTCAACAGCATGAGGTTCTTGTAGCGTCACGCTAATACGGACTTTAGACAGGCTTTCAAGCGTATCACCTTCTTGAAGTGCAGGCTCTGCAAATACGGATGCTGTGCTCATGCCCAACAATAATGCCAATACAATTTTCTTCGAATGCATGTAAATCCCCTTTAATTTTTGCAGTTGTTATCATTCGTGCAGGCTAGTCTGCGCATACAAGTTTGCAAATTTGTGAAATTCACATAAAAAACAGCTTTTTGCTGCTAAATTTTTAATGGAAATCTCCTAAAAATTAGCCAGTATGATCTAAAGTCTGACTTACTCCCCCAAAGACAGTAATTTTCCGATAAAAATAAACCCAGAAACTTGCGCAGCAAACTTAGTCTGAGCAGCGAGTTTTGATATAGTAAGCACAATTTAGAATCTATTTTAGGAATATGCTATGTCAGCAACTCCACGCATTGGTGTATTAGGCGCAGGCGGTCGTATGGGACGCATCTTAATTCAGGCCGTTCAGGAAGCAGGCTATCAATTGGCTGCAGCAGTTGAACGCCCAGAAAGCAGCCTGTTGGGTGCAGATGCAGGGGAGTTGGCAGGCGTTGGCACATTGGGTGTAAAAGTAGTGGGTAGCCTAGAGCAAGTATTGGGTGACTGTGATGTCGTAATCGACTTTACGGCACCAGTTGCTACTGCACAGCACTTAAAGCTTTGTCGTGAAGCAGGCGTGGCGATTGTGATTGGCACCACAGGCATGAATGATGAACAAAAAGCACTCTTAGAAGAATCGGCTCAACAGACGCCTGTGGTATATGCCGCCAACTATTCAGTAGGGGTAAACGTATCTATTAAACTGCTGGAATTGGCAGCCAAAGTCTTTGGTGATAGTGTGGATATTGAAGTGATTGAAGCGCATCATCGTCATAAAGTCGATGCACCATCAGGCACGGCATTGATGATGGGCGAGGCCATTGCAGCAACCTTAGGTCGTGATTTAAAACAAGACGCTGTTTACTGCCGCGAAGGACACACAGGGCCACGTGAGCGTAAAAGTATTGGTTTCCAAACCATTCGTGGTGGCGACATTGTGGGTGAACATACTGCGATGTTTATTGCCGATGGCGAGCGTGTGGAAATTACCCACAAAGCCACCAACCGCATGAACTTTGCTGCAGGTGCCGTGCGTGCTGCAGCGTGGGTGGTGGGACGTGAAGCCCGTAAATACGACATGAAAGATGTACTAGGCTTTAACGATATTCAAGTTTAAATCGCCTCTGATGATAAAATAATAAAAACTGCTTGAACAAATCGTGATCTGCAGTTAAAACTAGGGTCTGATGTCATGGATGATGACGCATCAGACCCGATCTAAAACTAAAATAAGATGCACAAGATAATGAAAAAATCTCTGCTGATGCTTGGGTTAAGCACCTGTATTTGTACGGCCTCTGCACAAAATATTGAACATGCCAAACTGAGCATACATAAAAACAATATTAAAGTCTGGACCTTTCAACAGCAGTCTAGCCCTGTGTTTTTGTATAAGGCCGAAACCACCTTCAATGTACCTCTAGAAAAAGCTGCTGCCTTAATTTTAGATGTTGATCATGCCGTGAAATGGGTGCCTTATGTGGGCAGTGTCAAAGTTTTGTCGCGCGATGACCAAAAAGGTGAGTTCTTGCTGTATATGGTGCTGGATTTTCCTTTTCCACTAAAAGATCGTGATTTAGTGGTCAAAGGTAAAATGAGTAAAGATGCACAAGGTATTATCAGTATTCAAAATAAAGCCATTGAGGGGGGCTATCCCTTGAACCCAGATTATGTGCGTATTCAGAACTACGAAGGCGACTGGACCTTTCAGAAACTGGGTAATCACAAAGTCAAAGTCAGTACCTATGGCTACGCCAACCCTGAAGGCTCGATTCCTTTAAGTTTTGTGAATATGTTTGCGCAGCAGCAACCGTATCAAATGCTGCAAAAAATGAAAATTGAATTAAGCAAAAGCGGTAGTTATAAGGCGTTGCCTGAAATTTTGCGTTAAATGGTTGAGTTAATTAAAGGGCAGATTCAAGCGGCAAGTGCAACAGTATAAAAACCAGCCATAACTTCACTCGGTGTATACCAACCTAGTGTTTTTCTAGGATAATGGTTGAGTGCAAATTCTATCTGCTCTATTTGTTCGTTTGACACGTCATCAAACGATGATGATTTTGGCAGATATTGACGGATTAAATCATTCGTATTTTCATTTCTAGCTCGCTGAATAGACTTGTAAGGATCAGCAAAATATTTCTCTATGCCAGCATCAGTAATTCTTTTGTGTTCGGAAAAATCTTTGCCTTGATTGGCTGGCATAGCCGCAAGGTACTTGCGCATAGGGTATCGATTAGTATGGAAACAGACTTTTGCATAGATGTGTTGCAAGAAGCAATTGTGAAATATGGTTGTCCTGAAGTCTTTAATACAGACCAAGGCAGTCAGTTCACCAGTGATGCATTTATTGATGTATTGAAATCAAATGGCATTCAAATCAGTATGGATGGTAAATTTGCGCAGTATACTGCTCATAGATTGATAATGTGATGGTTGAACGATTATGGCGGAGCGTTAAATATGAAGAGATGTATCTCAAAGCTCATAGCAGTGTCACAGATGCGAAAAGCAATTGAGTGCATATTTTGAGTTTTATAATTTGAAACGACCTCATTCGAGTATAGCCAAAATGACACTAAATGAGTTTTACTATGATCAGCTACCCCAACAAAACAAGGTGGCTTAACTAGAGCGGAATATCACTTATAAATACGCTTTTAGTTGTTCAAACAAGTGGGACTGCCTCTCTACAATTAAACATCCTTCAAAAAAGGTAGAAATAGAAGATGTAAATTATTACGCTGACTGGGCTCAACGTATTTTAGAAAAGGGAAAATCAATCATACAAACTAAATACATCGTTACATATTGAATAGACAAAAACGAGTTACTTTTACTCAATTTTCTTTATAATTTTTTAGCATAACTAATGTTTTGGTCATTCGCTTATTATACATTTTCATTTAACATTCGTACTATTTTTACAACGTAACAAAACTAGAAACTTACTTTCCGAGGCAAATTATGTTAAAGCATTCACTTAAACTTACAGCGCTTGCGGCTGCAACTTCATTACTCCTGAGTGCGTGTGGGGGAAGCAGTAGTGGTGGCGGTTCTAATTCACCGGCACCGACGATCAAAGGTCTTGCAGTTGATGGACCATTAGCAGGCGCTACAGTTACTTTTGTAAACTGTAACAATGCTCAAGTAGAAACTGATAACGAGGGTAACTTCACTTTCCCACAAGGCTGTACATCAAGTGAATTAACCGTCACTGGCGGTATTGACACAGCGACTGATTTGCCTTTTACCGGCGAAATTAAAGCGCCACAACGTGCTCAAAATGAACAAAATCTGATCGTAGTTTCGCCAATTACTACACTCATTCAGGCAAGTATTGATGCAGGTGCTACCCCTGCTCAAGCAACTCAGCAAATTGCTGCCGCTTTGAATTTATCAGACGTAGATTTACTGTCTGCTGACCCGATGAAGAATCAGGAAGTCTATGCCAAAACAGTTGCAGTACAACAAATGGTCGAACAGATTCAAGCAGTTGTTGCTTCTCTAGGCGGTAGCACTACTCAAGCAGAGTTAAATAGAGCAGCATTTACTGCATTACAAGAAGCACTTTCCGATTCAGACGAAGACTTGACTAGCACAGCTACAATCACAGCTGCAATTTCAGCAACTGTAGAAGCCGTAAAAGATGATTTGTCATTAGATATTCAAAACAATTTAGCAAATGTACAGACTAACTTGGCAGCTTTAAGTGCGGAAGTTATTTCAAGCAATGTTCAATCTGTAGAAACAGCGATTCTAGATGTACCTGCTGCGACCTTCAATGCAGGTACTGATAGTATTAAAGATGAAACTAAAGCTGCAGTTACTGAAGCGAAAGAGTCTGTTGCTGCAGAAAAAATCGTCACTATCTTGGCACCTGTCCTGACTCAAGCACCTGCTCAAGTTGAAGATTCACTTAAAGCAATCAGTACAGCAGTTGCTAACCCTACTGCTCCAACATCTAATGATGCCATTGAGAGTGCAATTACGCAGATTGAAGATATTGTACCTGCCGGAACTATTGATTCTACAACAGTTACCGAAGCTGTTCAAAACGCCAATGAGTTCTATGCAGACTATTTAGAATTAAATGGCTTTAATGTACAAGGTACTGACCAAACGATTACATCACTTAATGCTTCACTCACTAACCCGATTCAAGTACAAAGTTTAAATAACCTTTTGGTGGGTATTACTTCTAACGGTACATATGCAACACCGGCTAGCCCAATTGTTGCTGCTGCGGCATTACACATTAGCACTGGCACTAAAACATTAACGATCTCTGCAGATCAGTTAAACCTTAAATTCAGTGCAGGTACATTAACTGAAGCAGTCATTCCAGCAGGTGCTAAAATTGATATCAATTCAACCCTGAACAGTGTAGCTACCACTAACTTCACAATTAACACCACTAAAGATGTACTCAGTAACGGTAAAATCGCACTAAATACAGCGACTTTAGGTTCATTGTCAGCATCTTTAGCAACCCAATTAAGCAGCTTAAAGTTAACTGGTGAAACAGTAACTGTTACTGCTGTTCTTAAAGCACCCCCTGTTTTTGCTATTACTAAAGCTGATGGCACTCCAGCCCTCGCATCCAAATATACTTTAGGTACAACTGATGGATCAGGTGTATCTGCTAAATTTAAAGTAACCCAATAAGCAAGAAAAAAGAGCTGCTGAGAAGCAGCTCTTTTTTATCATCTGGAAAAAAACATGAAAAAAATATCCACTATTCTGGGATTATTTTTAGGCAGTGTCTCTGTAAGCTATGCTGCCCCAAATGACCTGTATCTAAGTGCGAAAAACTTCAATTCACCTCATCATTCTGCTCTTGATCTCGATCTTGCCATCGATGCTGTGAATGACACAATTGATATCTTTGATATGCGTGAAAGTGAAGGCATTAGCGATAAATCCGCGGGTGATTACCAGGGTTTTCATCTATCTGGCCAATATGAGTTCAATCCTCAATGGTCCATTGAAGGAACTTACTGGCACCGTGAAATTGAATACAGTCAGGATACGAATGAAATTGAGAGTGCGTTATTGGCTGTGCGCTATAGCCCAGCACTCCCATTGAAAAAGAATGATGCTCTCAGTTTCCGTGCTAGCATCTGGGGTAACACGGCTGATACGCTATCGAAATCTACCCCGACACAGGTCAATCAGCAAGTATTTAATCAGGTTCAGGTGCATAATCCGGAAGACTTACAGCTACAACTTGATGCCATCTTCTCGCGTAAACTGGATCCGATGAATCAGCTGAATGCTTTTGCCAGTGTCGGTTATAGTAAAGTTAGAGTCAGTAATATTGATATCCAGGCCACACTCGCAGGCTGTTTAATGGATATTTCAGTTAATGGTAATAATCAATATTCAGGCCAGTTAGCTGCTCCTTGTTCCAATGAAAATATTACGGTCAATGATTTGTATAAACAGGGCAATGCCAATGAATTTGGTTTTGATATCGAGAAAGACCTAAGTTACGATGCCTATTATGCCAATCTCGGGGGGTCATGGAACTGGCGCTATCGTCAGTTCGAAAGCCAGCTGGCTTATCAATACCAGCGCTTGTGGCGTAACGATATCGATGATCGTGTGAGTAATTTTGGCAACTCCCCGATCAAGGACAATCATACTTTGGGTGCCAAATTCAGCTATGACTTTAGCCCGCACGTCACTGGGTTTATCGAAGGTCAGGTGTTCCAGCGCAATTTTGTTGGTGATATTCCCTTCCTCTATAATGGTGTTACCGCTTCACGTTTAGACAAACGTTATGGTTTAGCCTCAGTGGGGATCACCCTACACGGTTTCTAAACTGCCTTTATTGATAGGGGGTTATAGCCAGTCTGATTTTAAACAGAGGTGGTCCCACTTGTTTGAACAACTAAAAGCGTATTTATAAGTGATATTCCGCTCTAGTTAAGCTACCTTGTTTTGTTGGGGTAGCTGATCATAGTAAAACTCATTTGGTGTCCATTTGTATAAGAATATGCAACCGTGTAACCAAGATAGGTTTTTGAGTGGATTTTTGCAATGTGAGTTTTTGAGTATTGTTGTAAATTTCAAAAGAAAATTATTTACAATAGGTGAGTATTGCGGTGGTGGGCTGATTTCAGCCCACCGATCACTTCAGATTAATCATCATCCTTATTGGCTTTATAGGCATAAGCATAGTTATAGCCATAGCCATAACCGCCCGCTTCACGTTGAATATCATTTAAAATAAAGCCGTTGACTTTCACGCCAGTTTGTTCAAAGCGGTTGACAGTCAGTTCAAGCTCTTTTATTTGCGTCTTGGCATAACGTGCCACCACTAAATTCACACCTGCATATTGTGAAATAATAATCCCATCGGTGACGGAAAGAACTGGCGGTGTATCAATCAGAATATGGTCAAACTGGCTCGACAAGTGCGTGAGCATGTCTGCAAATTTTTGCGTACTCAACAACTCTGAAGGATTAGCAGGGCTTTTGCCGCGGCTTATGATGCTTAAATTTTCAACTTCAGTACTGCGTACAATGCTGCTTAACTCTTGCTGACCATTCAGGTATTCGGTTAAGCCAGGCTTTGGGTCGTAATTAAAGTATTTGTGCATATAACCACGACGTAAATCGGCATCAATCAATAATACGCGCTTATCACTTTGCGCCAAAATAGTCGCTAAGTTAGTTGAAATAAACGATTTACCCAATTCTGGTGCAGGGCCAGAAATCATAATGATATTGTTTTTGGCACTGCTTAAGGCAAAGTGAATGGCAGTACGCATGCTGCGCAGGCTTTCAAT
Source organism: Acinetobacter sp. YH12021 (assembly GCF_013420145.1). Lineage (NCBI taxonomy): Bacteria > Pseudomonadati > Pseudomonadota > Gammaproteobacteria > Moraxellales > Moraxellaceae > Acinetobacter > Acinetobacter sp. YH12021. The sequence continues at coordinate 9,305 of NZ_VOYT01000018.1, read as the reverse complement.
GGCAACATCATTACTATTTTTAACCGCAAGAATAGGAATATTCTTTTTCTTTTTCAGAATTTTAATAAGGCTTTCTTGCACAGGTGAATGTGGCACAGTGGCATAAACAGGTAAATCCAGTTCATTTTCAATTTGATTCGAGTCTTTAATACCTGAGCGCAACATGTTACGCAGTAAGGCCAATAATGTGCCCAGAAAACCACCCAAGAAAACGGACAAAATTAAAATTTGTAATTTCTTTGGTTTAATTGGCTCAATCGGCTCTACCGCAGTATCGACAATACGCACATTGCCAATTTCACCTGCTTTAGCAATCCGCAGTTGTTGGTAAGAGTTAAGCAAGCCTGTATACAGCTGTTGTTTGACTTCTACTTCACGGAACAGTTGTAAATATTGGCGTTGTAATTCTGGCAAGCGTTTAAGCGTGCCGTCTAACTCTGCAATGCGTTTGTTAATTGCCCCCAGTTGCGCATTCATTTGCTGCATGACAGGGTGTTCGTTGGTGTACTTGGCCGCAGCTTCAGCCACTTGTTGCTCTAACTGCGCTTTTTGGGTTTCCAAAGTAATACTTTGGGTTAAATATAACTCAGACTCTTTGGTCACATCGACTGTATTAAATTGTTGGCGGAAACGGTTAAATTCACGTTCTGCCACATCTAATTGTTGTTTCAGTTCTGGGAGTTGGTCTTCCAAAAACTTTAAGGTCTGTGCTGTTTCTGCACTACGACGCTCAATATTTTGTTGGCTATACGCTGCTAAAATGGCATTCAGTACTTGGGTAATGTGTTGTTTGTCTGACCCTTGGTAATTCAGCCCCAACACGCCTGTTAACTTGCCTTTTTCTGCTACTGAATAGTTGGCAGTTAAGCTTTTCATGGCAGCAGGAAGGCTTTGCTTTTGGATGTTATAGGCAGCGTTAAAGCTGTCTTGACTAAAAATTGCGACTTTCCACAGCCCAAATTCAGACTGTAATTGACTGACTTGGTTTAAAGGTGCAGAAAAAACCACCTGTTCGGTTGCTGCATCGGTTAGGCTGTATTTGCCTTGTGCAAATTTTAAAATTAAGTTTTTATCTTGAAAATATTGCGGGATATCGAACTGGCGAATATCAAAACTTTTTTGATTGTCTTTAAATAGCACTGACTGAGATGAATATTCACTGTCATATTCATGCTTGGCAATTAAACGATTCCAGAAACTGTCTTCTGTACCCGAAACGCGAATATTTAAATTTAGATGATCAATCACGTTACCCAACACCAAACGTGATTTTAAAATTTCAATTTCAGCTTGTGCAGGTGATTTCTGCTCAATCATATTGGACAGATCACCCAATAACGCTGCAGAGGCGCCTTTGCTGTCTTCGACCTGTACCAAAGCATCTACTGCATAGGTGTCTGGTGTGGTTCTTAAATACAATAAAGCGCAGACAATACTGAGTAGAACGCAAAGGGTAATCATTTTCCATTGTGCGATTAAGGAAAAAAACAATTCCTTTAAATCAATGGTATCTTCGGTGTTGGCGGTTTGGCTCATAGTTTAAATATCAAAAAAGTAGAATATTAAAAAAGTTGGAATATTAAAAATTAGATATATTTTTTCCAGTCCGCAATATAGGTTTGAATCAACGCACAGGTCTCATCAAATACGGCCTGATCGTGCTGATAGGGGTCGGCCACATTTTTACTTTGCCAGTGCCCCAGTCTAAAGGTTTTGCCTTTGGCAAATGGCCAAGTTTGTTCCACATGCTTTTGTTGATTTTGGCTCATCACCAAAATCAGGTCGGCTTTTTTAATTAAGTCTACATTGAGTTTTTTGGCTACGTGTGGACTCATGTCAATGCCGTGACGTTGCATACATAAACGGGCTTTGTCATCGGCTGCATGACCCACCAAGCCTGAAATACCCGCAGATTCAATCTGTAAGTGTGGGTACTGCTGTTTTAAAAAGTATTCTGCCATGGGGCTACGACAAATATTGCCAATACAAACCACCAAAATGTGATTAATTTTCATTAGTTCCCCAAACGATCTAGGTTATATAAAGCATTTGAGAATGGAATAATTTGGTTAACCACACGTTGCCAGCGAGCCAAGCCTGAAGCATCGACATAGACAATATCATTGCTGCGCATTTTAAACTGATTGGCCAAACCAAAGTCGGCTATGCTGGATAAATCCATGTGATAGACTTCGGTATGTGCTGCATTCGGCTGGCTACGGACCACATAAATTTTACTGCGACTGGCAGAGAGTGGGTTTAAGCCGAGGCTTTCACCCAATACATCGCTTAAGCTCATGCCTTGATCACGCATAGGTAAGGACTGGTTTTTACCCGATTCACCCATTACGTAAACTTTTTGATTTTCTCTGGCATTGACATAAATGGTATCGTCAGCCTGAATAAGTAGATTATGTAAAGAGTATCCTGCTCGCTCTAATTCAATGCTATTCAGTGTATAGCTACGTCCTTGACGAATCAATGTGATTGACGAATTGTCACCTTGTTGAGCATTAATTCCGCCTGCGATACCTATGGCTTTATATATACTAATGGGTTGATCTGTAAGGTGATACACACCACCATTTTCAATATTTCCTTGTACCGAGTAGCGTTGCCCTTGGTAAGATGAAACTCTCACAATCACGTCTGGTGTTTTTAAATAGCGTGCCAATTGACCGCGCAACTCACGATTCACTTGTGCTAAAGATTTCCCTGCCGCTTTATAACGCCCGATAATCGGAAATTGAATATAACCCTGTGAGTCAATCTGATAACCATTATTCGGATCAGAGTTGCTCCCAGAAATTTCAGGATATGCCCATAAATAGATAGAGAGAATATCGCCTGAACTTAAGGTGTATTGACGCTGTGGTGTATGGAATAAATGCGCATAGTCTTGTTGAATATTGTGAACTGCAGGCTGCACCGCTAGCATTGAGTCTTGGGTGAGTTTAATCACATTGACCGCTGTACCCAAGTCGGTGGTGTAAACCCCTTCGCGAGGTAAGTCGTAGGTTTGTAAACCAGAGGTGACAGCGCACCCCGTAGTGGCAATGCCACATGCCAATAAAATAGCCAGTTGAAAGTGTCGCACGCGAGATCCCATTATTAATTTTTTAAAATCGTTTTGGATAAATTGCTGTCATTTTACCGAACTTGTGAAAGAGGTATATAGCAATTTGTAACCATTTTGCATATTTGGCAGAATCTTAAAGTAGAAAAGAGAATTCTAAAAAAATTATGAAGTTATTCTAAATAGAAAAAGTGAATACTCACAAAAATTATACATTGCAATCTTTTTCACGTCATTTGAGCATAAATCTCAATAGAAATTTCATAATTTTCTGTTAGTATCCCTGCCGAAAGGTTCATTCTTCATAAAATACAGATATAAATTAAAGGCGCTAAAATGCTACAACTCTCTGAACTAAAAATTGCCGTTATTGGTTTAGGCTATGTCGGTTTACCTTTGGCAGTTGAATTCGGAAAAAAATTGCCAGTGGTGGGTTTTGATATTCAGCAAAAACGCATACAAGAATTACAAAGTGGAGAAGATCACACCTTAGAAGTGTCGCCAGAAGAACTTAAACAAGCGACACATTTAAGCTACTCAGCCAGTTTAGATGACTTACGCAGCTGCAATTTTTTTATTGTGACAGTGCCAACCCCAATTGATGAATTTAAACAACCTGATTTAACCCCACTTATTAAAGCCTCTACCAGTATTGGGAAAGTACTTAAAAAAGGCGATGTGGTGGTGTATGAGTCTACGGTATACCCAGGTGCAACTGAAGAGACCTGTATTCCTGTTCTGGAAAAAGTATCAGGGCTGAAGTTCAATCAAGACTTTTTTGCCGGTTATAGTCCGGAGCGAATTAACCCGGGCGATAAACTGCACCGCGTGACTAATATTCTGAAAATTACATCAGGTTCTACCCCTGAAGTCGCTGAATTTGTCGATCAGGTGTATAACCTGGTGATTGAGGCAGGTACGCATAAAGCGACTAGCATTAAAGTGGCTGAAGCGGCAAAAGTCATTGAAAATACCCAGCGTGATGTCAACATTGCCCTGATTAATGAACTGGCCGTGATTTTTAATAAAATGGGAATTGATACCGAAGCAGTATTAAAAGCTGCCGGTACGAAGTGGAACTTTTTACCATTTCGTCCAGGTTTAGTAGGTGGACACTGTATTGGGGTTGATCCTTACTATTTAACTCATAAAGCTCAATCTTTAGGATTACATCCTGAAATTATTTTAGCAGCACGTCGTTTAAATGACCGGATGGGGGAATATGTTGCGACACAGCTTATAAAAGAAATGGTAAATAAACGTATTCAGGTGGTAGGTTCAAAAATTTTAGTAATGGGTTTGAGTTTTAAAGAAAATTGTCCTGATGTAAGAAATACTAAGATAGTGGATATGGTTAATGCATTAAAGGAATATTCACTAAATATTGATATTTATGATCCATGGGTTAATGAATCTGAAGTCTTACACGAATATGGTTTAATGCCTATTAAAGATATCAAAAAACAAACATATGATGCGATTGTAATTGCCGTTTCTCATGATGAATTCCGTGAGTTGGGTATTGAAAAAATAAAGGAATTTGGTTGTGAAAATTGTGTGATTTATGATTTAAAATATAGTTTTGATAAGACAGCTACAACAATTAGGATTTAATAAGGTGTTTATAAGTGAAGATACTAATTGTAAGTGATCTTAAATATGTGGGCGGAACAGAAATTGCAAGTTCTATCACAGCAAACTCATTACGTAATTTAGGGTATGAAGTAGCTATTCTGGGAGCTGGGGGGCCAGTTTCTGAGCAACTTAAAGCAGATGGTTTTAAACATTTTTCATATGAAACTCATACTAAAAATCCACTAAAAATTTTTGTCACAATATTTATGCTTGCAAGAATATTAGTTTCAGAAAAAATTGACATTGTGCATTGTCAAATGGCAAGGCCTGTGCCATGGGTGTGGATTGCGAAACAATTAGTATGCTCGAAAGCTAAAATTTTTTGGACATGTAGAGGAATACATGAAAAGACTTATAAGAAAATTGTGCCTTTATTTAATAGAATGAGAGTCAGAGCTTTAGGTAATTGTAAACAAGAACAGCAAAAATTAATTAAGTATGGTTTTAAAGAAGATTTCACAGGTTATGCATACAATGCATATAGGCTTTCTCCAAGCTACACAAATATCTTGGAACCTGATTTAGAGCCTTTTATAGTAGGAACATTATCTGCCTTAAGACCTGAACGAAGGATTGATCTTTTTTTGGAGGTGGCAGCAAGAATTCTTGAAAAAAATATAAATAAAAAAAATGTACATTTTTTGATATGTGGGGATGGTCCAGAAAAAATAAAGCTAGAAGAATATGCAGAAAGATTAGGTATAAGTGATTATGTGACCTTTTTAGGTAGTTATTTGGATGTAGTTCCTTTTTTTAAAAAAATACATATTTGTGTGAGCTCAATTACTATGGAGGGAGATAGTGGTGCAGGTGTTTCTAACTCGATTGTTGAATCAATGGTTATGAAAGTACCCGTATGCGCATTTGATGCTTTAGCAATTAAAGAAATAGTGTTAGATAAAAAAACTGGACGTTTAATTGAAGCTGGGAATATTGAAGCTATGACTGATGCGATCTTAGAATTATGGGAACGGGCAGATTTAAGGAAGCAATACTCCGAAGCAGCTTTTGAACTAATAAAGCAAAATTGTGATCCTAAGTCGTATGGTGAAAAGTTAGTGACTTATTATAGAGATATGTAATATGCATGTTTTAATTATACCATCTTGGTATCCATTAAATGAATATGATCTCAATGGTTGTTTTTTTAGAGAGCAAGCTCTTGCAATGTCACGAGGAGGGGTGAAAGTAGGTGTGATTGCACCACAATTTCGCTCTTTAAGAGGGGGTAGGCAGGCTATATTTAATAGATATGGTAGAGAAATTTGGAAAGATCAAGATGTATGGATCTATCTTGAGCATAATATATTTTGGTTTCCTAAAATACCTTACATCGATTTAATAAGATGGACTAATGTAGCACTGAAACTTTTTACCCAATACATTAAAGATAATGGAAAGCCAGATTTAATTCATGTGCAGAGTGCTTTATTAGCAGGCCCTGCTGCATTAAAAATATTTAAAAAATATGGTATTCCTTATTGTGTAACAGAACATAGCACAACTTTTGGAAGGGGGTTAGTCAAACCATGGCAATTTCAATATTTAAAAAAAGTACAGAATAGTTCAAAGAAGTGTTTAGCTGTTAGTAAAGATTTCTCTAAAACTCTAGAAGTTAAATTGGGAAAGAGCTGGGAGTATTGCCCTAATTTATTAGATAATATTTTCGCTGAAGATTTTAGTCTAAATTTATTAAAAAATAAGAAAGACTTACAGTTTTGTGCAGTAGCACATTTACAGCCTAAAAAAGGGTTTGATATTTTAATTAAAGCATTTTCTAGGGTTGTGGAGTCTTACCCAGAGGCTTCATTACTGATAGGGGGAGATGGTCCTGAACGAGAAAAACTTGGGGTATTGATTAAAGAGCTAAATCTTGATGCTAATATTGAATTGTTAGGTGCACTCAATAGAATCCAAGTAAGGAACTTAATGCGTGATAGTAAATATTTTGTTTTAAGCAGTCATATAGAAACATTTGGTGTTGTTGTAATTGAAGCCTTGTCACAAGGTGCTGCAGTTGTAGCTACTAAATGTGGAGGGCCTGAGTCGATAGTCCAACCGGATGACGGAGTATTAGTGCCAGTTAATGATATTGAGAGTCTGAGTGCAGCAATGTTAAATATAATTAAGCAGAATAAAGATCCTATCTTAATTAGAAAAAACTGTGTAGAGAGATTTAGTGAGCCTGTATTTGTAAGTAGACTATTAAAACATTATAACGATACTATTAAATAGAGTTTTTATAATGCTTAAACTCGTTTCAGCAACCTTTGTTCGTCAGATATTGGCGGGATTATTGCAATTGGCATTTATTACATTTCTGGCTCGAATGATAGGTGCTGAGGGTATGGGAGTGTATAGTTTGGTAATTTTATTGCCAATAATATTATCTCAAATACTTACTTTAGGTCTGCAAAGCTCTAACATTTTATTTATAGGCACTGGAAAAACTAGTATAGCGGAGGTAATATTTGTAAATATATTTTATATAATCCTTGTAAGTATTATTTTTACTCTGCTGGGATTGTTTTTTTTAGAATATATTATGGAGTATTTTTTTTCAAGCATTGATAAGCTGCCTGTTTTAATTTCTTTATTAACCTTGAGTCCTTTATTGATTATAGCTATTGTTCCAAGTATATTTCAAGCGAACCAACAATTTAATACTTTTAATTTAATTACTCTTATTCAGCCAATATTAGGATTGATTTCATTATTAATTATAGAGCTAGGTGAAAGTAGTGTTAATTACGCTATGATTGCATATAGTTTGTCAAGTTGGTTGACTGCAATAATAATAGTTTCTATACTTATTAAAGGAAACAAAATAACTTTTAGTGTAAAAGCCTTGCAATTATATTGGAGTAGTAAATCTTATGGATTACAATCTCATTTAAGTAATGTAATTACTTTATTTAATTATAAAATTGCATTAATATTTTTAGGTTTTTTTTCAAATGCTTTAGCTGTAGGAATTTATACAGTTGCAACACAAATGATTGAAAAGCTATGGTTGCCTTCTCAGGCAGCGAGTTCAATTTTATTTCCAAAATTGACTCATGCTTTTAATGAGGACAATAATTTTGATGCTTCTCAATTAACTATTTTTGTTGCTAAAATTATATTAGTTATTACATCTTTTTTTGGTATTATTTTTATTTTATTATCTCATTGGATCTTTGTAAATTTATTTGGCCAAGATTTTAGTAAATCTGCTTTTATATGTTTAATTCTTTTACCTGGTATAATTGCTTGGGCTCCTTCGAGAGTAATTGCGCATGATATAGCAGCACGTGGTTATGCTAATATTAACCTACATAACTCATTTGTAATCTTATTTATTAATTTGATTTCTAACCTTATATTTATATATTTATTTGGACTTTTAGGCGCTGCTATTGCTACTTCAATTACTTATTTTATGGATTTAATTTTAAGGCTTTATCAATTTAATAAGTTGGTTGATTTTAATGCATTTACTAGGTTAATACCTAACTATAAGGATATTTTTATTTTGATTGATTTTGTTAAGGATTTTAAACGTGTGTAAAAAAAAGCATATTTTAATTATTGCTCCTTATATTACATTTCCAAATGAACCTGGCGCCAATCGTTTTATCGCTGTTGCTAAAAAATTGAGTCAAAAATATAGTGTAACTCTTGTCACGAGTAAATTTTGTCATATTTTAAAGTCTATTCGTGCTCAAAATCCATATATGCAAGAATTTAAAGTTATTTTGATTGATGAACCTGGTTATCAAAAAAATGTATCTTTTAAAAGATTGTTAAGTCATCATATTTTTTGTAAAAAATTTGAACAATTTCTGGCCTCATATAATGAGCCTATTGATCTTGTATATTCAGCTTATCCGCTAATAAAAACTAATTATATTTTAGGAAAATATAAAAAAAAATATGAATATAAATTAGTAATTGATGTACAGGATATATGGCCCGAAGCAATATCGGGACCAATTCCACTATTCTCAAATACAATAGCTCAAAAAATATTGGCACCTATAACTAAATATGCAAATGAAACCTATAGTCTGGCCGATGGTTTAGTCGCAGTTTCAAAAACATATTTAAAAAGAAGTGATGTCAAAAATCTTGACGATAATTTAAAAAAAGTCGTCTATATTGGTGCAGATAGTTTACATTTTGAAAACTATGAAAAAGAAAAAAAAGCACAGAAAATTATTGCAACATATATAGGAACAATGGCTGGTAGTTATGATCTTCAAACTGTCGTTAAAGCTGCAGCATTATGTCATGAATATATAGATATACAATTTATAGGTACAGGACCACACGAGAAAAATTTAGTAGATTTAAATAGAGAATGTGGGGGGTATGTAAGGTTTTTGGGCATTAAATCTTATAAAGAGGCAATGAAGCTTTTGGTTAGCTCAGATATTGCTATTAATCCAATTAAAGAATCAGCTCAACAATCTATCACTAATAAACGGCTTTGTTGCACAAAGATTTGAAATGCAAAGCGCCCCTAATTGAGCCAAATTTAAGGCGTAACTTGGGTAAGTGGTCGACCTAATTCCGTAAATCTGTTGAGGACTGCTACACGTGCATGAATTTC
>NZ_VOYT01000017.1:0-48842 GCF_013420145.1 Acinetobacter sp. YH12021 | reverse complement strand
CTTCCCGAACTCAGAAGTGAAACCTCTTCGCGCTGATGGTAGTGTGGGGTTACCCATGTGAGAGTAAGTCATCGCCAGCTCATTATTCTAAACACCCTCAACTAGCGTTGGGGGTGTTTTTTTATGCCTGAATTAAAATTAAAAAGAATAAAAATAAAGAACACCAAAAAATAAAACCATCAGATGATGATGGTTTTATTACGGCTTAGATAGAAGATTGATTTAAGCGAATAATTGAGTAACGGAACACCATAGAATTGCTAAAATCGCAATCGCAACGATAGGTTCTAGTACTTTAGACCAAGTGGGTACAATTGCTTCTACAGGCTCAATATTTTGATGATCATCGTGGGTATGTTGTTGTACCATTTGATTAAACTCCTTCATTGATGCCTCTAATGATAGCTCTTCTTGAGGAATTGGTTTAGAACCTTTTAACTCTATTAGATCGTTTGTTGACCAAACCCAATCATCCGCTTGACCAGATAAATGTTCAATTTGACCTAGCAATAATTCACCTAGACCTTTATTGCCAAAATTACCGGTTTGATCCAATTGCTTGAGCTCTGTGAGTTGTAAGGCTAAGACTTCACTAATATTCTGTTCAAGCTCAGTTTTGGAGAGAGGTGACTGATTGTGTGGAGATGTGGTGAGTCGACGTGCAATTTCCTGAATATATAATTCATCTTGATGATCAATTTCTTGATAAAGTTTTTGGTTGTCTTCTCGCCACAGACTGACCAGTTTGCCTAAGCTCAGCGCATTGATTTCTTGAATATATTGGTCGCGATCAACAGCATTATATTGTTTCAAAAGCGAGGGCTTTTGAAGTTTAATCTGCGCTGCAAAATATTGTACTAAATCAAAAGCCATTCACTACTCCATTGTTTTAATCTAATAATCTAAGGCTTGGTTTTTTCTTAGTTTGTTCGGGTTTTTCTTCAGTCTTTAATTCTAAAGCATCTTCATCATTTTGGATATGTTGATACTCGCTCGGATCAAAGAATAAGCCTTGTCCATTTTCTCGAGCGTAAATCCCCAGTACCGCATTCATTGGCACATATAAGTCGCGTGAAACACCACCAAAGCGTGCGGAGAATGTAATTGCATCATTGCTCATGTGTAAGGCGTGTACAGCATGTGGAACAATGTTTAATACGATCTGACCATCCTGCACAAATTGTTCAGGAACAAGCGTATTCGGCTGTGTAGCGTCTACCAATAAATGTGGCGTGAGTTGGTTGTCGCAAATCCAGTCATAAATTGCGCGAGCTAAATAGGGACGGGTCGGACTTAAGTTGATTTCAGATTCAGACATAATGTGCTCTTTAAGTATGAATTAAAAATTCCTGATAGCGGTTTTTTTCTTGCAAAGTCATTGCTTGAGTGAAGGCAGGGCGTGAAAAAATCCGCTGACAATACAGGAAAATTGGACGACAGTGTTGTTGAGGTAATTCTATGCCCATGGCTTTTAGCCGTATAAATAAGGATGCCAGCATGCAATCTAAAATACTGAAATTTTCTGACATGAAATAAGGATAATGCTGAAATAATGGTGTCAGTGAAATGAGTGTATCACGTAATTTTTTTTGTGCAGCGCGCTGTGTTGTGTAATCTAAGCTATCACGATGACGTAGCATCTGATCGGCAAGTTTGAACCAGTCTTGTTCAAAGCGCCAAATATATTGACGTTGTTCTGCACGTGGCATAGGTGCATCGGCATAAAGTTTATTTTGTCGATAACGATCATCCAGATATTCGGAAATAATCGCAGTATTAAAGAGTTTTAAATCGTTTTCTAGCAGCATTGGAAGTTGATTATACGGATTCAGGCTTGCGAGGTCTTCATCTTCATAATCGACCAAAATCAGTTGATATTTGATTTGTTTTTCGGCCAGAACGTAACGAATCCAATGTGAGCGAAAGTCGTCCGCATGACTGTAGAGGGTAATGCCTTGTAAGGGTGCGTTCTCGACTGACATAATCCGAAATAAAACCAAATGAATAGAATAGGATACTAAACTTAGCCATTAAAATCACCCAGCAAAGCTGATAAAAGTGTATGAGATATTTGTTGATTGGTTTTCAATTTTTGGACTGTATTGAATTTTGATTTTTGGTGTATATGAATCCGAATTGTTTATCTGGCTTAAAATGCTCAGCTCGTTGATTTGCATAAAAAAAAGCCTTGGAAAATCCAAGGCTTTTTTTGTGTCCGATTCGGTAAACGAATTAACGTTTAGAGAATTGTGGACGTTTACGAGCTTTACGTAAACCAAGTTTCTTACGTTCAACTTCACGAGCATCACGAGTAACGAAACCAGCTTGACGAAGAGCAGGTTTTAAAGTGTCGTCAGATGCGATCAATGCACGAGTAATACCGTGACGGATTGCACCAGCTTGACCACCAATACCACCACCAGCAACAGTGATGTAAAGGTCATATTTTTCAGTAGCTTCAAGAAGCTCTAATGGTTGACGTACGATCATACGAGCAGTTTCACGACCGAAATATTGCTCAAGAGTACGGTTGTTAATTACGAGTTTACCTGTACCAGCTGATAAGAAAACACGTGCAGTTGCGGTCTTACGGCGACCTGTACCATAGTTAGTAGCCATGTACTGTATCCCTTAGATGTCCAAAACTTGTGGCTGTTGAGCTGTGTGAGGATGCTCAGCACCAGCGTACACTTTCATTTTCTTGATCATAGCATAACCAAGAGGACCTTTTGGCAACATGCCTTTTACAGCGCGTTGGAAGATTTCTTCTGGTTTGTGAGCAACTAATTTCTCGAAATTAGTTTCACGGATACCACCAGGGAAACCAGTGTGGCGATAGTATTTCTTATCAAGTGATTTGTTACCAGTCACTTGAACTTGCTCAGCATTGATAACAACGATGTAGTCACCAGTGTCAACGTGAGGAGTATAAGAAGTTTTGTGCTTACCGCGTAAACGACGAGCGATTTCTGTCGCAAGGCGACCTAGAGTTTTGCCAGAAGCATCAACAACGTACCAGTCGTGTTGAACTTCAGCTGGCTTAGCGCTGAGAGTTTTCATTAAACCACTACCTATTATAGTTGGTTTGGACTATGGAAGCTGTCCAAACAAAAAGGAGTCCGAATTCTACCTGAGAATGGGTAGAACTACAATGGAAAAGTCACATTTTAAGCGCTATATTTTATCAAGTTTGGTTATAAAAGCAAAATCACCTCTAGCGACCATTTCACGACAGTAAAAATCAGGTATTGATCTTATTTATCTAGTACTGTTTTAGCTTTTTCTGTATGGTCGCAGCAAATAATAATGATGAGGACGGATCACTATGTCTGATGATTTAGAACGCATCGCTACAACGACAAAAGCATTAACGACAGAAGCATTAAAGCCGCAACCAAATAAACTGCTAAAATTTATAGCAGGTTTTTTCATCACATTGATTGGTCTGTATGAACTGGCATTTTTGTTGGTAGGTGCAGCTTATGGTACTGATGTATTTGATTTTATCTTAATCTATTCTGTATTTATGCACATCACCTTGCTCCCTTTTATGCTATATGGCATCGGTGGCTTCATCATGTTGAGTCTATCTGATCAAAACTATCGAGCAGTCACTCAACAAGCGCCCAAAATACTATTTATAGGTTTGTTGTTATGTATGGTCGTGATTGGCATTTCGGAATGGGCGCATCAGATGGGCATCTTAGATAGCCGATTTAGATTAGATTGGAGATAAAACAATTTTGCTCAGGATGGCGCTATAATTCAGCTACACCTAGCTATAGTGGATGAAGCTGCATGCGCCCTTTATATGTCACCAGTGGTGAACCTGCAGGTATTGGACCTGATATTTGTCTAAGTCTGGCAGCTCGACAAGATGAGCGTCCAATTGTGGTATTGGCAGATCATCAATTATTACAACAACGCACCGAAATTCTAAAGCAACAAGTCGAATTGATTGAATATTCAGGTCAGCAACAGCCTGCAGCGCTTGGGCAGTTATATGTTGAGCATGTGCCTTTGGCTGTAGATGTTGAGTTGGGGCATTTAAATGCACAAAATGCAACTTACGTTTTGGAGCAATTACGTCGCTCAGCTTCTTATGCAATGACAGGTAAGAGTGTGGGCGTGGCGACAGCACCCGTGCAAAAATCTATTATTAATGAAGCTGGTATTTCTTTTAGTGGGCACACTGAATATTATCAGGAGTTTGCAGGTGTTGCGCGTGTGGTGATGATGTTAGCCACCAAAACCTTACGCGTTGCCTTGGCGACCACGCATTTACCTTTACGTGCCGTGGCAGATGCCATTACCAAAACACGTTTAGAACAAGTAATTGATATTTTGCTGCACGATCTAAAAAGCAAGTTTAAAATTGAACATCCTAAAGTATTGGTCTGTGGTTTGAACCCACATGCGGGCGAAGATGGGTATTTAGGCATGGAAGAAATTGAGGTGATTAATCCTGTGCTGCAAAATTACCGTAATCGCGGTGAAAATCTCAGTTTAAGTTTACCTGCAGATACTTTATTTACCCCAGAAAATTTAAAAGATGCCGATGCAGTTTTAGCGATGTATCACGATCAGGGTTTACCTGTGTTAAAATCTCAGGGCTTTGGTGAAGCAATCAATATTACTTTAGGCTTACCGTTTATTCGCACTTCAGTCGATCACGGCACAGCGCTCTCCCTCGCAGGTACGGGACTTGCGAAAAGTTCTAGCTTGCATGTTGCTGTCGATTTAGCGCTGGATTTAGCACGTTCATAATTTCAGCTTGGAAATCTTTATGTATCAAATTAATGCCCTAAACCCAAAAGATGAAGGGCATCAGGCTCGTAAACGCTTTGGTCAAAACTTTTTGCATGATCAACGCGTGATTGCCAAAATTGTCCGCTCAGTGAACCCACGTCCAGGCGATAATATTGTCGAGATTGGACCGGGTTTAGCGGCATTGACCTCACCTTTAATTGGTGAGTGTGATGCTTTGACTGTAGTGGAATTAGACCGTGATTTGGCCGCAGGCTTACCGGGACGTGTGCCACATCCTGAGCGTTTAACTATTGTAGAAAGTGACGCGCTGAAATATGACTTTACCGAGTTATTTCAGGAAGGGCGCCCGCTACGTGTGGTTGGAAACTTGCCGTATAACATTTCGACGCCGCTTTTGTTTCATCTCTTAGAGTTTGGTGACAAAGTTAAAGACATGCACTTTATGCTGCAAAAAGAAGTGGTAGATCGTATCACGGCTGAACCGAATACCAAAGAATATGGGCGTTTATCGGTGATGATGCAGTATTACTGTAAGCCAACGTTCTTGTTTGAAGTACCGCCTGGCGCATTTAATCCACCGCCTAAAGTGACTTCTGCAGTATTCCGTTTAGAGCCTTATGTGACTAAACCGATTATTGCCAAAGATGAAAAAGCATTGGCACGTTTGGTGGCGCATGTATTTACCCAACGTCGTAAAACATTGCGCAATAGCTTAAAAGGCATGTTGGCTGAAGATGCGTTTGAACGTGCAGGGGTAGACCCAATGGCACGTCCTGAAACTTTAAGTTTGAGTGCATTTGTCGCATTGGCAGATCAGATGGTGAATTAATGGCAGCAATTCGATACAACTATGTCATTGGTGATGTGCAGGGCTGCTTTGAAGCCTTAAAACTGTTATTAAAAGAAATACAGTTCGATCCCGATCAAGATTTTATTTGGTTTGCAGGCGATTTAGTCGCGCGGGGTGAAAACTCGGTAGGTGCTTTGCGTTTTATTAAAAAACTGGTAGATCGTGGCGTTGCAGCAACGGTGTTAGGCAATCACGATTTAACCTTGTTGGCAGGCGCACGTGGCTTAAAGAAAATCAAAGCACAAGACAACACTCGTGATGTGATTGATGCAATTGACAGTGATGATTTGATTGATTGGTTGCGTAAACAACCATTGTGTCTTTTTCCTAATGAAAACACCATTTTAACTCATGCAGGTATTCCACATATTTGGAATGCGGAACAAACCGCAGCTTTGGCAAAAGAAGTTGAGGCGGTGATTGGGCATGAGGACTTTGAGGTAGTGGATGCATTCTTAAAGGAAATGTATGGGGCAGAACCTGCAGTTTGGTCGGATGATTTAGAGGGGCATGCGCGTTTACGTTGTATTACCAACTATTTGACCCGTATGCGTTTAGCCAATGCACAGGGTGGTTTGGAATTCAGCTTTAAAGATGCCTTAGATGATCCGATGCCAGAAGGTTTTAAACCGTGGTTTGAATATCCATCTTTAGCTGCGCAAACACATCAAATCGTATTTGGTCATTGGGCAGCATTGCAGGGACAAACGGTAGCCGACAATATTCAAAATGTGGATGGCGGTTGTGTGTGGGGCAATCAGCTTGTGGCTTATCGTTTGGAAGATCAGCAATTGTTTGCAGTGGATAATCCGCTGGCAGAATGGTAATAACATTCATCTTTAAAATTTAAAAATGTGATGATGAAATGAAAATAGCCACCTATTGAGGTGGCTATTTTTTATCTTGAATTTTATTGAATTCGAATCCAAGTTTGACTGCGACCTAGTGTAGATACACCCATATAAGCACGTAAAGTTAAACGTTTACCTGTTGAGTTGAGGCGAATTTTTGCATCGTAAATACGACCTGCCAATGGATCAATTACGCGTCCTTTTTCGTAATTGTTGCTGTTTTTGACTTGTTGTAAGCCTTTTAAAATATCCATCCCTAAAATAGGTTGGTCGGTATAAGGCGCAGGGCATTTATTACAAAGTTCACGTGGGGTATAACCCGGACGCGGGGTTACTTTCACAATTTTACCCGTATAGGTTTGATTGGCTTCTTTACGAATTTCGATGACAGCTTTGGGTGAGCCTGTTTTATCATCAATTTGTTGCCAAGTTCCTGCTAAATCTTGTGCCATCGCCAAAGTGCTTAGACTGCCGAAGATGACGGCTATTCCTAAAGCCAATTTCTGAATCATTTTATTTCCCTTACTCGGTCTTTGCGGCTAGTCTAATCTGTGAATTAACGGACACAAAGTCCCGAGTATCCAGAAAAAATGACCTATGAGACACAATTACTCGCTTATTGTTGGCGAATCCACGTTTGTGTCCGACCAATGGCTGAAATTCCGACGTAACCACGTAAAGTGAGACGTTTATTATTAGATGCTAAACGACCTTTCAGGCTATACATTTTGCCTGTAAGTGGATCTAAAATACGCCCATCGGCATAGTTGTTATTTTCCACATGCTTTAAGCCACTAATAATTTCCAAACCGACCAAAGGTTTGTTGGTATAAGGTGCAGGGCAATTCACACACATAGTTTTTGGGGTATAGCCCGGTCTTGGTGTGACTTTGATAATTTTACCAGTAAAGCTGCCATTTTCAGCTTGGGTAATTTCAATCAGGGCTTTGGGTGAACCTGTTTTGTCATCAATACTTTGCCAGATACCTGTTAGGTCTGCAGCAAATGCTGAACCACTGAAGATTAAGCTTGCAAATACACCCATCAATACATTTTTCTTCATATCAGTTCCTTTGATTGTCGAAAGTTATTACAGAGGTTAATTCAAGATATAAAGCGAGTTGTGGTAAGAGTCAAGAGATTTGAGGAAATTTTTAATCTTAAACTTGCAGGGAAAATGCTGGAAAAGATGTGAAAAATGCCACGAACGTGTGGCATTTTAAGTGAAAAGTGAATTAATTAAGTTGATGGAATAACTTATAAATTAATCACTTTTAATCCAAGTTTGGCTGCGACCTAAAGCCGATACACCGACATAACCGCGCATGGTCAAACGCTTACCATTATTGCTCAATTTGGCTTTGGTGCTGTAAATATTGCCGCTTAAAGGGTCAATAATTTTCCCGCCTGTGAAATTGGAATTACCTGTATATTTTAAGCCAGTGAGTACATCCATACCTAAAATCGGTTGGTTGGTATAAGGCGCAGGGCAGTTGACACAGGTTTCTCTTGGTGTGTAACCTGGGCGTGGCGTCACTTTAACGATTTTAGCGGTATAGCTACCATTGCTTTCCTGACGAATTTCTAAAATGGCTTTAGATGAACCCGTTTTATCGTCAATGTTTTTCCAAGTTCCTGTAATATCTTGAGCCAGCGCAAAACTACCTAAGGCTGAGCAGATTAAGGCAACGGTGAGTTTCATCTTGACCATGTTCAATGTTCCTTCATTTCGCAAACTGGATATTTCATAATAAAAAGAAAGTGAAATGGTCACAATCTTTAAAAGTGATTGCTCAGTCACATTCTTTGTAAATACAGTATAAATGTTGGCAGCCAAACTGCGGTAAAGACTGCATTGACTGCCATGCCAAAGGCAGCATAACGTCCTGCAACACTGCCACGTTGCCATGCTTGAGCAGTACCAATGGCATGTGCAGCTAAGCCAAGTGCCAAACCTGAAGCACGTTCATCATTGATATGCCTTAAAATAAGTGGTGAAAAAGCAGCACCCACGACACCTGATAAAATCACAATTAATACTGCCAATTGAATCGGTGCTTCTAATAAGGTTGCGATATTAATCGCAATCGGCGTGGTCACTGCACGGGTGGCAAATGCCATAATATCGGCACTGGACATATGTAGCGCATAAGCAAGCCCCATCGGCAGCGCCACAGCACTAAGACTGGCAAAGAACAAAATACCTAAAATCGCTTTGAGGGGTAAATCGTCATAACGCATGGCTGCTAGAGGAATGGCGAGTGCAACTGTCACATAGCCCAATAATTGATTAAACAAAGGGTTGGTTTGTGCGACGTAAGTTTCGTATGGAATCCCGAAAAAATACAACAGTAGCAACACAAAACACATGCCAAAGACAATCACAGGGATTTGCGGGACTTTTTGGTTGCAAGGTTTTGCCAGTAAATATGCAACGAGAGTGATTAAAAAACCATATAGAATTGACAGCATTTTAATCTCCTAAAGCCAGCGTTTTGCCATTTTGGCATACAGCCAAAGCGGGATCAGCGTACTGATAAACAACACAATTAAGAAGATTGGAATTTGTTTGCCCATGTGCGTGAGCATAATTAATGAACCCGCGCTGATGGGTAAAAAGGCAAAGGCACTTTCTTTCATGATTTTGTTGTTGGTATCGACCAGACGAGCAGGAATTTTACTGAGTTTGCGCCATGTAAATAATACCGCCAGCAGGCTGAGCAAACCGACTAAATTGCCTAATTCTGGGTGATTAAATTGGGTCATGATCCATACAGAGGCTTCACGAAACACAATAATCAAAAGGAGTGTGCCGATCCATGCTGGCCAATCGATATGTTTTATCCTGCTCATTTTTGATCTTTCATTAAAATTTTACTTATCACGTTTTAACCGATCTGATCGTCAATTTCAAATGCTTCAAGCGGACGTTTAAATTGTTCTGCCTGTGCACCTAAAATTTCGTCTATCGGTAAATGTGCCTGTTTAATCAGTTGTTCCAGTTTATGTGGTGCCATGCTGACTTGTAGATGTAATTGACCTTCATCATCGTACTGTTCTGCCTGAATGACATTGAGCGCATACAGTTGATTGCGCAGTTTGCCATAAGCAGGTTGTAATTTAAGATCAAACTTTTGAATTTGCCCCATCAAACATTCATGTACGGCTTGTTTTAACAAGTCTAAACCTTGCCCTGAATGTGCCGATACATAGACACGGTCAGGTTGATGCGGTTTTTCATAGATAATTTTGGCTGTTTCGCCTGAGACATCAATTTTATTGTAAACCCGCAAAATAGGTACATCTGCGCCAATTTCTTTTAGCACACCTTCGACTGCTTCAATTTGTTCCAACACATCGGGGCTGCTTGAATCAATCACATGCAGCAATAAACTGGCTTCTAAGGTTTCTTCCAAAGTTGCTTTAAAAGATTCCACCAAAGAGTGAGATAGGTTTCTTACAAAGCCAACGGTGTCTGCCAATACCAGACGTCCGATGCCATCCCATTCTAAACGCCGTAAAGTAGGGTCAAGCGTAGCAAACAGTTGGTCAGCAGCATAGACATCACTTTGCGCCAAAATATTAAATAAGGTCGATTTGCCTGCGTTGGTATAACCGACCAATGAAACGGTAGGAATGGCGGCTTTTTGCCGAGCCACACGACCTTGTGCACGGGTTTGACGGACTTTATCGAGTTTGGTTTTGAGTTGTCCCATGCGAATACGCAATAAGCGTCGGTCAGTTTCAAGCAAGGTTTCCCCAGGACCACGTAAGCCGATACCACCTTTTTGACTGTCTAAGTTGCTGCGACTACGCACCAAACGTGAAGATAAATGTTGTAATTGTGCCAATTCGACCTGTAATTTACCTTCGTAAGTGCGGGCGCGTTGAGCAAAAATATCTAAAATGAGTTCGGTACGGTCAACCACACGGCATTGCATCACTTTTTCTAAATTACGTGCCTGTGCAGGACTGAGTGCATGATCAAAAATGACCAAATTGGCGTCGTGTTCTTTGACCAATGCGGCAATTTCTTCGGCTTTGCCTGAGCCAATAAAGAGTTTGGCATCGGGTTTACTACGTTGAGTGTGGACGTGTTGTAAAACTTCTGCACCCGCAGATTCAGCCAAGAGCTGAAATTCTTCGGCATCTAGGTCTTCTAAAATTTGGACAGCGACACTGACCAGTACAACACGCTCGCCATCTTGATGTGGCACAAAATTTTCCACTCAGCGCAATCTCCATGCTAAAGCTATATTCTAGTAGAAAAAATGTTTGTGCAGGGAAATAGATGATTGGATTTTTCCTGCGCCCTGATTTGATGCTATATCAACGTATGTAAACTCAATTATAAGGATGACCCCAATATAGAATTTATCTATTTAGATTTTGCCAAAAGTCGCATGTTTGCATGCAGGTTTCGGTTTTTATTATCAATGCAAGTTCAGATTGAACAGTATAGAATGAGCAAAATATAGACCTTTATACGTTGTTTTGCGTTTAACAATTAGTGATGACCCTATGAACCCAGCTGTTGAAACTCACACATCTCCAATTCATGGTTTTGCAAAGCTTGCTTTGTATAGCAAAAAAGTTCTGGCAACGGCTGGCGCGATTGGTGAAGGGTTCTATTTGGTCTATCGTCATCAATTGTATAAAGACACCAACAACCCGAACAATACGCGCTATGTGCAATATTTTTGCCGTCAATTGTGCAAAGTTTTTAATATTGAAGTGCAAATTCATGGTGAAATTCCGCATGACCCTGCGCTATGGGTCAGTAATCATATTTCGTGGTTAGATGTAGCGGTATTGGGTTCTAGTGCGCGGGTATTTTTTCTGGCCAAAGCTGAAATTGAAAAATGGCCGTTATTGGGTAAGTTAGCCAAAGGTGGGGGGACGCTATTTATTAAGCGTGGCTCTGGCGATTCAGTCAAAATTCGTGAACAAATCACGCAATTTTTAAAACAAGATATTCCTGTATTATTTTTTCCTGAAGCGACCACGTCAGATGGAAGCAAAATTAAAAAAGTGCATGGTCGTATTTTAGGGGCAGCAATTGAAGCCAAACGACCTGTGCAAATTTGTCTGATTTGTTATGTGAATCAGCAAGGTGAGTTAGATACTGTTGCGCCGTTTATTAATGACATGACCTTTGTTGATCATGTGAAAGATGTTTTGGAAATGCCGAAAGTGACAGCGCATTTAATGGCGTTACCTGCAATTGTGGTAGAAGGGCACGATATTGAATCTTTAACTGCTGTGGTACAGGAACGCATGACAGAAGGTTTGGCTGAGTTGCATCGTCAGGTATTAAAACCACAAGTGCTGACATCATAAAACATGCTTAGGCGCATCTTCATGTTAAAGATAGCCTAAGCACATCACATTTTTTTAAGAATAATGGTCATCATCCAACAGCTTCAATATTATGTTGCTACATAAAGCCTTCAATTGGCAGCCATGAGGTAATTTTCATTGCCGCACGTTGATACCATTTCATCCCTGGTTCTTTTTTCAGAATTTGAGTTTCTCCTTGTGGATTTTTCATGTGCCATTGAATGTTTTGCTGTGCATCCAAAACCAGTTTATAAGCATATTTGGACAAATTGACATCCATGGTGTGGTGAACTGCGCGAGCCAATGGCGGACTGTTTAAAATCACCCCAATTTCAGTATTTAAATATGCCGAGCGTGGGTCAAAATTAAACGAACCAATAAATACCTGTTTTTCATCCAATGCCATGAGTTTGGCATGTAAACTAGAACGGCTTAAACCTTTCATACTGACTTTGGCTTTTTTGGAAATTTCGTGCGTATGTGTGTTTAGGTTTTCCATTTCAGGTCGCGCCAAAAACTCATACAGCTGCACGTTATTTGCCAATAAATCTTCTCGATATTTGGCGTAAAAAGCATGCACCACAGGAACATCGTTGGCTTTAAAGGAGTTGGTCAGTACGCGTACCTGAACGCCATCATCCGCCAAGTCTTTTAGTTTTTCTGCCCCCGATTGTTCAGGGACAAAATACGCAGAAATAATATCGACACTACTGCTTGGCTTCTCTAAATGCGTCAGCAATTGAAAGTTGAGATGTTCTTCTTTTGAGGCGCGGTCTTTAATTTTACTCGGCGCATCTTTGACCACTTCAGCACTGACCCAATCGAACTTAATACTATGCGTCATCCACTGTTCAATCGCTTTAGAACGAGTCACCAAATCTAAATAATTTTGTACGGTGGTTTCTTGATCGTGCTGTTCTAATTGCTGTTTTAAGCTTTCATAACGCAAGGTGTAATGTTGTGGATTGACCAATTGCTTGACTGAATAAGCATAGTCATCATTCCAGTATTCATCAAAAGAGTGAATAATTTCATCCGAAGCCGAGCCGACTAACATCACATCGACATCAGAAAATTGATAATTGTCGCTGACGTTATAGTATTGATTGCTCATATTGCGCCCACCAATCAGAGAAATTTGGTTATCGGCAATAAAGCTTTTGTTGTGCATACGACGGTTAATACGCTTCAAATCCAAAATCATGTCCATGGCACGATAATGTCGAAAGCGATATGGATTATACAGTTTGATGTCGATGTTGACGTGTTGATCGAGCGCGAGATAAATGCCTTCCATTTTTTTGGCATTGTTATCATCGACCAATAAGCGGACTTTCACCCCACGATCTGCCGCACGAATAATGGCGTGTAGTGCAAGCGCGCCAATTTTATCGTTATCCCAAATATAATATTGTAAATCTAAAGATTTTTCTGCTTTATTAATCAGATAGATACGTGCTGCTAGGGCTTCGAGCGGATCATACAGGACATGATAACCCGTAAGCTGCGGATATTTTTCGCGTAGCGGCAGTACAATTTTGGCCAAACTGGTTTGATCGGTTGGGGTTTCAAACGCCATCTGGATCGGATGTTCAATCTGTTTGGGCAGCGTGCTACAGCCTGAGAGTGTCAAAACGAAGGCGCAACTCAGCCACAAGACGTTGTGCCGAATATTTTGAAATGGAGCGGATGAGCTGCGGTTTGCCAAATTAAATTCCTTTTTAGCACGAGGAGCAAATAAGTTAAAAATAGGGTTTGAGTATAATTGTCAGCTATGAAAAGATAAATATGACAATACAGATATATGACGTGTGTGGGTTAAATGCGACATCTGGGTTTAGCGCAGCATTGAATAGCAGAAGTATGAAGTAATAGAGAATAAATATGTGGGATAACGATTCAGTCGTGTTGTATTTCTATATGGGTATGGCAATTTTGGCGCTGTGGGCAGTTTCGCAAGCATGGCGCAGTCAGGCCAATACAGAAACCATTCACCCGTTTAAGGCCTTTGTGCATTTGTTGGCATTTTATTTGTCTTACCTGTTGCCGCCTTTGGTTTTTTTTAGTGTCTATGCGGGTATTCAGGGCTATTACTCCATCCACGAAGCGATTTTTGTATTTTTAGTCAGTGCTGTGTTGAGCTATGCGCGTTTTATTGAACCGCATTTGATTCAAGTCAAAACTACCAAATATCAAATTCATGCAGATCGCCGTTTATTAAAGCCTGTCAAAATTGCTTTAATTGCAGATTTACATATTGGCTTGTTTTCTGGGCATGAGCGTCAATTGAAGCAAATTGTGAAAAAACTCAATTTGCAAAACCCCGATATTGTCGTTGTAGCAGGCGACTGGACTTATGAGCCTGAAAATAAATTGGTCGAAGAATTGGCGGTATTAAAAGAAATTTGTGCGCCTGTATATTCGGTAAATGGTAATCATGATGAGCAGTATCCTGGCCCGCCCATTCAAGAGCTGTTAAAAACGGCTTTAGAACAAAATAACGTGATTGATATTGAAGGTAGAATTGTCGAGTTTGATGAGTTTCGTTTGCTCGGTATTGGCGATTTATGGGCAGGTAAAACCGACATGCGCTATATGCCCGATTTACCTCAGGATAAGCCGTGGGTGTTGTTATCACATAACCCCGATACAGTGGATATGGTGCCAAAATTGCCGACACGTCCGTTGATGTTGGCAGGACATACCCATGGTGGGCAGGTTGAACTGCCGTGGCTGACCGATTATGTGATGAAAAAAGTATCTATTTTAGGGCATAAAAAGGGGTTATATCGCCATGATCATGCCGATGTATTTGTGACTGTAGGGACAGGAATGGTCGGTGTTCCTTTTCGTTTTGGTGTGCCGCCCACGATTGATATTATTGAATTATTGTAAGCACCGTCACCATCGCCTACATGAAAAAAACCAGCCGAGGCTGGTTTTTTGATGCAATTTTTGCGCTTAAATTTGATTGTTTACATCATCATGCTTGGTTTCTCGAATCATTAAAAATGCGATTAAAGACAAGATGGATGCTGCACTTAAATAATAACCAACTGCAGCCAAGCCATAAGTGGTGGCAAGTTTGGTGGCAATGAGTGGGGCAAACGATGCGCCAAAAATACCCGCCAAGTTAAAGGTGAGTGCGGAGCCTGTATAGCGTACAGATGTTGGGAAAATTTCAGACAATACTGTACCAATGGGCCCGTAAGTAAGTCCCATAATTGCCAAGCCAATACACAGGAAAATAAATACAATCCACGTGCTGCCTGAAGCAAGCATATCGGCAAAAAATAAGCCAAAAATTGCAGAGATGATGCACACTGCGATAGAGGTGGTTTTACGTCCAAATTTTTCGGCTAAAACGGCTGAGAGGGGAATAAAAGCAGCAAAACACAATGTGGCTAGTAGTTGAAGTTTTAAGAATTCTTCACGTGAATAACCCAGTTGTTTGGTGCCCCATTGCAAGGCAAATACCGTAGTCAGATAAAACACCACAAAGGTACAAATTGCAGCGATTGTACCGAGCACTAACATTTTAGCGTGTTTTTTAAAGACCTGAATAAATGGCACATTGACTTCTTTTTGTTTATTCAACACTTTTTGGAAGGCAGGCGTTTCATGCAGTTTTAAGCGAATCCATAAACCGACAATCACCAATAAGGCACTCGAAATAAACGGGATGCGCCAGCCCCATGTCATAAAGTCTTGCTCAGACATCAGCGCACCTAAAATAAGGAATGAACCTGTGGCAAGAATAAAACCAATCGGAGCGCCCAATTGTGGGAACATGCCATACCAAGCACGTTTACCTTCAGGGGCATTTTCTGTGGCTAACAGTACTGCTCCCGACCATTCACCGCCCAAGCCTAAACCTTGCCCTAAGCGACACAACGCCAACAGTAATGGCGCGATAATCCCAATTTGTGCATACGTCGGCAGTAAACCAATACAGACTGTAGAAATTCCCATGGTCAATAATGCCGCGACCAAAGTGGCTTTGCGTCCAATCCGATCTCCTAAATGTCCAAATAAAGCTGCGCCAATCGGACGGGCGATAAAGGCAATTGCAAAGGTGGCGAGAGATTGAATGGTTGCCGTCATTGGGTCAGTACTGGTCGGAAAGAACAGATACGGGAAAATAATGACTGCCGCAGTGGCGTAGATATAAAAGTCAAAAAACTCGATGGTGGTACCGACCAAGCTTGCAGTCAGTACTCGAAATTTAGAATTTTGAGTCGGCTGTTCAGCGGCAGCAGTAGATGAAGATGCCATACAGGACCTTATGTAAAGTGAATTTTAAATGAAAGTGCAATTTGGCACAGACCGCACTGGCAGAAAAATAGTAGATACTTCTTGTAGTTATACTTTTTTGAACAAGAAGTCGGTTACAAAACTGCATCCATGAACACCATTCAAATCTGATCGTTTTATCTGTAAGACATGAGCGATATTCAGCGTTAAATCACATACAGATAAATTGCCAGAAAGTGTGCGCCTGCACCAATTAAGACAAATACATGCCAAATTGCGTGGGTATATCTTACGCGTTTTAAGGCATAAAACAATGCACCCACGGTGTAGGCAATGCCGCCAGTTAGCAAAAAGGTCAGGGCTTGGCTGCTTAAATAGGCTTGCATATCGTCCATGACCAGAACGGCTAACCAACCCATCACCAAGTAGGCAATTAAAGAAATTTTATGAAAACGGTTGATGAATACCAGTTTAAATAGGGTGCCAATCAGGGCAATAATCCACAGGGCAATTAACAAATATTGTGCTTTTTGTGTAGGAATGGCGATGGATAAAAACGGGGTATAAGTACCTGCAATTAAATAATAAATTGCGGTGTGATCTAACTTTTTATAAAAATAACGACGGTCTGCTGCGGTTGCCATGTGATACAGCATTGAAGCAGAAAAAAGCAGTACCATGCTTATTGCATAGGCCCACAAACCTAGCCATTGTCCCGTACTTAAATACGCACCTTTAATGATTAAAAGAATACCTGCAATAAATGCCAAAGCCGCACCAACACCATGGCTCAGATAGTTAATCCGTTCTTCTTGCAGGTCGTAATCAGGCACTAAAGGGGCATTTAATTTCATGGCGAATCTGCTTTAATTTCTTTAATTATACAACTGTATCGTAATTCAATTTTGCTTTTAGGGTAATAACAATTAAACTTGAATTGTAATTTTTTCAGGTTTTTATTATGTCGACTTTGGCTTCTCCCTCTGTGCAGGAACAACAATTCTTAGAGGCTTTTCAGCAAGCCATTGATACACAAAAGCTTGATCGTGTGGTGCTGAGTCAATATAAAGGCGAACTGGAACAATTAGAAAAAATCACCTTACGGGTGATTCAGCTAAATCAAGACACCGTTTTAACTTGTTTGTATCGCCATAAAACGCAGGATATCACCAAAAACTATCCTTTGGCAGAAGCACAGATACAATTGAGTCACTTATTGGCAGATTGTAAACAGGCCAATTTATTTACGACAGATCAGGAAATTCAGCTAAAAAAGAACAAATAGAAAGCCATGCTCAGCATTAGTAAAACAGCACCGACTATAGCGAAACCGAAAGAACCGCAAGGACATGACCGAGAAAAGCAGCGTTATGTCGATCAATCCAGCCCATTTTTACAACACTTGGGGATTAGCGATGCCAAAGCGCAAATTATTCCGAGCATGGCGCGTAAATGGAAACAGATTAATAAATTCATTGAAATTTTTTCGGGGGCTTTGGCGCAAATCAAAATTTCGGAAAATACTGTGCGCGTGGTGGATTTTGGCTCAGGCAAAGGCTATTTAACTTTTGTGCTCTATGACTATTTGCAAAAGCAGCAATTTCTTCCTTTTGTGACTGGGGTGGAACTAAACCCGAAAATGGTTGAGTTTTGTCAGTCGGTGGCGAGTGCTTCAGACTTTCAGCAGCTAGATTTTTTTCAGGGCGATGTGCGCACCTATCAGCCAGAACATTTAGATGTAATGATTGCTTTGCATGCCTGTGATGTCGCCACCGATTTTGCAATTCATACTGGTATTCGCCTGAATGCACAAATGATTATGTGCGCGCCGTGTTGCCATAAAGAGTTGCGTCCACAATTACAAAGCCCAAGCGTGTTGCAACCGATGCTGCAATTTGGCATTCATGCAGGGCAACAGGCGGAAATGTTAACCGATACCATCCGCGCTTTATTGCTCAAAGCCTATGGTTATGACACCAAAGTTTTTGAGTTTGTCGCTTTAGAACACACCAGTAAAAACAAAATGATTTTGGCAACCAAACGTCAAAATTGGAGTGAACCTGATCAAGCAGTTTTGGCACAAATTCGTGATTTAAAAACCATGTACGGTATTCAAAAACATTCTTTGGAGTTGTTGTTGAACGATCAGTGGGATCAACAGGGCATTGGTTCTAAGTGCTAAGCAAGATGGAACAGGATATAAAGATGCAAGATTATGAAATTCAATCGGGCACTTGGACACAATTTGCTGCAGAGGCCAAATCTATTCGTGAGCAAGTCTTTATTCAGGAACAGCGAATTGCGCCTGAAGATGAGTGGGATGCACAAGATGCAGTTGCCTTGCATTTTGTGGTCTATGCAACTGGACAGGCGATTGCAACAGCACGTTTACTGGAAAATTACAGTATTGGACGGGTCGCAGTGTTGAAATCACAGCGCGGTTTAGGTGTGGGACGTGTTTTAATGCAGCATATTATTCAGGTGGCAAAGCAGCAGCAACGTCCGTGGGTCAAGTTGTCTGCGCAGGAACACGCGATTCCGTTTTATCAAAGTTTGAGTTTTCAGGTTGAGGGTGAGTCGTATTTAGATTGTGGTATTCCGCATGTAGATATGCGATTGATATTTTAAACGAATTGTCGATAGTCCTGATTTTAATCGTGCAAAATAAAAATCGCCATGATGGAATGTGATCATGGCGATTTCTTTTTATAAACTGTATGAACAGAGCCGCTAGCGCATATTAATGTCCATGTGCGGGTGCTGGCTCATGGTTTTCAGGCATATTGGCATGTTCTGTTTCAGTCATACCGTGTGCATCTGCAGTTTCAGCAGCCAAAGCTTCACGTGCTTCACGATCTGCTTGTGCTTTTGCCAATGCTTCTTGTGACATAGCTGGCGCATTTTTAAAGGCGTGTTGCTGAGTATTCTGCTTTTGTTGCTGGCTAGGCATGTAGTCAGGTTCATTCGTGACCGCTAACCAGAAAATAAACATGAAAATTCCACCCAAAATACAGAAAATAAAGAGTGCTTTCCAACCCCAAGGTGATTTTTCAGGAGTAAGGCGTTCGGTCATGTGCATCTACCCAATTTGAATCTAAATCTTAAAATTATGTAACTTTATAACATAAAATGCATAAAAAACGGATTAAATTCTATTTATGCAGGGATATTCATTGTAATTTTGAGCAAATAAAAAGAGGGATGATGTATCCCTCTCAGATTGTTTTAAATTTAAAGTTTAGACTTAAATGCTTTTAGCATCTGCAGCAACACGGTCTTGCAAAATTTTAGGTGGGGTAAAACGTTCGCCATATGCTGCAGCAAGTTGCTGTGCTCGTGCCAAAGCCTGTGTTAAACCATATTGATTTAAAAACTGCAAAGCACCACCTGTCCATGCAGGGAAGCCAATGCCAAAAATTGACCCAACATTGGCATCAATGACAGATTCTAAAACACCTTCTTCCAAGCAACGTAAGCTGTCCAGTGCTTGTACAAATAAGAAACGGTCAATCATTTCTTGTTCAGCGATTTCGGTATTTTTATACCAATGACTTAATCCCGACCAAAGCTGTTTTTTACCCTGTTCAGGGTAGTCATAAAAGCCTGCACCTGCAGCTTTGCCTTTACGTGAGAATTGATGAATCATGGTTTGAATGACTTCATCTGCATTCGACAGTGGTCGGTCTTTTCCTTCGGCTTGTAACGCTTTACGTGCTTCCTGCGCCACGTGTTCAGACAAGGTTAAAGACACTTCATCCTGAATGGCAAGCGGACCAACAGGCATACCTGCTTTTAAAGCTGCCATTTCAATTTTGGCAGGATGTACGCCTTCTGCCAGTAAGCGCAAGCCTTCCTGCACAAAAGTGCCAAACACCCGACTGGTAAAAAAG
Source organism: Acinetobacter sp. YH12021 (assembly GCF_013420145.1). Classification (NCBI taxonomy): domain Bacteria; kingdom Pseudomonadati; phylum Pseudomonadota; class Gammaproteobacteria; order Moraxellales; family Moraxellaceae; genus Acinetobacter; species Acinetobacter sp. YH12021. The sequence goes on along the minus strand of NZ_VOYT01000017.1, from coordinate 28,887 downwards.
CCACGGCTGTCATTGACCACAATCGGTGTTTTACCAATGTATTGCACAAAATCATAAGCCTTTGCCAAAGTATCGGCAGAGGTGTTTTTTCCTTTAATGATTTCTACCAACGGCATTTTATCGACAGGACTAAAGAAATGCAGGCCAATAAAACGCTGCTGATCTTGCGCCGCTTGGGCAAGCTCACTAATTGGCAAAGTTGAGGTATTGGATGCCATCACACCTTGTTCTGCCAGAAAAACTTCGGCTTCTTGTGTGACTTGCGCCTTGAGTTGAGGATTTTCAAATACCGCCTCAATAATCAAATCACAGCCTTGTAAATCGGCAGCCTGTGCCGTTGGATGAATATTGGCTAAGACTTGTGCTGCTCGCTCTGCACTTATACGACCTTGCGATACTTGTTTATCCAATAGTTTTTGACTGTAAGCTTTGCCTTTTTCAGCTTGTTCGATGGATACATCTTTAAGAACAACCGCAATGCCTTTGCTTGCTGTGGCATAAGCAATGCCTGCGCCCATCATGCCTGCACCTAAAATGCCGACTTTTTGAGTTTGATGCGGTGCAATGCCTTGCGGACGGCCACTGCCCGATTTAATCGCATTCAGCCCATGCCAAAAGGTGCCAATCATATTTTTAGAAATTTGACCTGTTGCGAGCTGGGTAAAATAGCGAGATTCAATGCGTAAGGCTGTATCGACATCAACCTGCGCACCTTCTACTGCTGCACTCAAAATTGCTTCAGGCGCAGGGTAACAGCCTTTGGTTTTGTCGCGTAGCATGGCAGGAGCAATGGAAAGCATTTGCGCGACAGCAGGTGTAGATGGTGTTCCCCCAGGGATTTTATAGCCTTTGACATCAAATACTTGTTGTGATTGAGGATGTGCAAGAATCCAGTCTTGGGCTTTGCTGAGTAATTCTGTTTCATTTTCAGCAAGATCATGGATTAAACCTAAACTTTGTGCTTTTTCCACACTCAGCTGTTTGCCTTCCATCAACAGCGGCAGGGCAGTTTGTAAACCCAATAAACGTACCATCCGCACAATACCACCGCCACCAGGCAATAAACCTAAAGTCACTTCGGGTAAACCAAACTTGGTTTTTGTATCACGAATCGCAATACGATGATGACAGCTCAGAGCAAGTTCCCATCCGCCGCCGAGTGCCGTGCCATTTAAGGCAGCTACTACAGGAATACCACGGGTTTCAATATAACGCAGCTGTGCTTTTAAGTTTTCAATCATCTGAAAAAATGAGCTGGCATGCTCAGGCTGTACTTGAATCAACTCATCTAAGTCACCGCCTGCAAAAAAGGTTTTTTTCGCAGAGGCGAAAATGATTCCCGCCACCTGTTCGTCTGCCTGTAACTTTTGCACCACTTGCGCTAATGCATCTCTAAAATCGGCATTCATGGTATTGGCAGATTGATTTGGTGAGTCAAAGGTTAGAATGACAATATTATCGGCATTTTTTTGATAGTGAATGGCGCTCATTTTTATACTCCTTATACTCGCTCAATAATGGTGGCAATTCCCATCCCACCACCTACACATAATGTAGCCATGCCGCGTTTCTTATCTTGTCGTTCTAGCTCGTCCAGTAAAGTGCCTAAAATCATGGCACCTGTAGCGCCAAGTGGATGACCCAAGGCAATAGCACCACCATTCACATTGACTTTGGCGGGATCAACCTGAAGTTCTGTAATAAAACGCAGAACCACGGCTGCAAAGGCTTCATTGACTTCAAACAGATCAATATCTTCAATGTTCAGTCCTGCTTTGGCTAAGGCTTTGCGTGCTGCAGGCGCGGGTCCTGTGAGCATAATGGCAGGGTCTGTGCCAACCAGTGCGGTAGCAAGCACTTTGGCGCGTGGTTTTAAGTTGTGTTGTTGTACCGCTTGTTCCGATGCAATCAAGACCAATGCCGCGCCATCAACAATACCTGATGAATTGCCTGCATGATGCACATGATTGACTTGTCCTGCTTCAGGATATTTTTGCAGGGCAATCGCATCAAAACCCATTTGTCCCATATTGGCAAAACTCGGCTTGAGCTGTGCCAAGCTTTCAGCCGTGGTTTGTGGTTTGATAAATTCATCTTGTGCCAAAATCACCACACCTGCCTGATCTTTGACAGGTACAATCGAGCGCTCGAAATGTCCCTGTGCTTGTGCTGCTGCGGCTTTGTGCTGTGATGCTGCTGCAAATTGATCGACTTCTGTACGGCTATAGCCATCGAGTGTGGCAATTAAGTCAGCGCCAATACCTTGTGGAATAAAGTCACAAGCCATATTGGTTTCAGGGTCGAATGCCCAAGCACCACCATCGGAACCCATTGCCACGCGTGACATAGATTCCACACCACCTGCAACGATTAAATCTTCCCAACCCGAACGAACTTTTTGCGCTGCGAGGTTCACGGCTTCTAAACCTGAGGCACAAAAGCGGTTGATTTGTACCCCAGCAACATCATTGTCCCAACCTGCGGCAATCGCTGCGGTTTTGGCAATATCTGCACCCTGATCGCCAATTGGTGTGACACAACCCAAAACAATATCGTCTACTTGTGAGGTGTCTAGGTTGTGTCGTTGTTGCAATTCATTCAATAAGGTTGTGAGTAGGCGAATGGGTTTAACTTCGTGTAATGCGCCATCTTTTTTTCCTTTGCCGCGCGGAGTGCGAATAGCATCAATGATGTAGGCCTCGCTCATAATCAATCCCTTGTCGATAGTTTTCTTTATGATTGCTTTTGTGTGTAATCTGAAAATTTTGAAGTGCAATGACGAGAACGGTACAGGTCAGTGAGGTTTTTTGCTAATTGGGATGACGCAGTAATTTGGCAGAAAGATTGAAACTATAATAGAGCGATAAAAAAAGCCCTTGCGGTGTGCAAGGGCAATCGATTGGAATTACGAGTTATTGTGAATTGTCGATTCTAAATTAATGATAACCGTGCAACTGACGGTATAAACCAGGTGTGACGCCAGTCCACTTTTTGAAAGCACGGTGGAAAGTACTGGTTTCGCTAAAGCCAACTTGTTGTGCCACATCTTCAAGGGTAAGTTCAGGATTCAGCAATAGGTGAATCGCGGCATCACGGCGTAATGCATCTTTTACCCCTTGATAGCTTTTACCTTCTGCAGCCAAACGACGACGCAAGGTTTGTGGCGATAGGTACAGCATGGATGCAACATCGTTCAAGGTTGGCATTTCTTCGCCAATTTGGCTCTTTAACACGTCACGAATACGCGAAGTTAAAGAATTGGTGTTTTTGAATTTCACCAACAATTGCGCAGGCGCGGTTTTTAAGAATTCGTCTAAGGTTTCTTGGGTTTGACGAATTGGTAAATCCAAGTAGTCGGCAGCAAAGGTAATTTCGGTGCGTGGCATGTCAAATTGCATGACAGGCGCAAAGAACAGCGCATCGTATTCATCTGCATGTGCAGGACGTGGATAGCCAAAATGTACGCGCTCCAAAGGCAGGCGACGTTCAATCAGCCAAGATGCCAAGCCGTGCCAAATCATCAACATACTTTCAGTAATAAAGTGATCAGGATCCATAGCTTGTGGAATAGATGGTACCAAACGTGCTTCGTGTTTATCACGTTCTAAGGTAACCGACCAATCATCACCAAACAGTTTGTAGAATTGCGAAGAGAGTTCTAAGGCATCGCCCAGTGTTTTGGCGTGAATTACCAATTGGCACATGATCGCGAATGTACCCAAACGACGTGGCTGAGAATCAAAACCCACGTGTTCGTCTTGGGTCACCATCCACAACATTTTAATAAAGCGGGTATATTGTTCAGGTGAAATACGTGCTTTCGGTTGGCGCAGAAGTTCTGCCTCAATACCGACATGAGATAATAAGGTTTCGACATCCATGCCGAGTCGCTTAACACCCGTGAGCGCTGCATTTACAAAATGGATACTAATGGTATCTCTGCTCATGTTAAATCCTTCAGTCTCTTTTGTATTCACGTAAGCTTGACCTAAATGACGCTAAAAAATTGAAATTGGCAATTTACAATACCAATTTTACTTATTTTACATAATAAATTGCCGAAATGATCAAGGTAAATGGCTGAACATGACATTGTGTTACAGTTTTGCTGTTTATAAGATGAACGGAAAATCAGTAAAAATCGAGTAATCACAACAATGACACATGCACTGAGCGGTTTAAAAGTTTTAGATTTTTCCACCTTATTGCCCGGCCCTTTTGCCAGTTTGTATTTGGCGGATATGGGTGCAGAGGTGATTCATATTGAATCGGCAACCCGTCCTGACTTAATTCGTTTATTTCCGCCCTATGCCAATGGACAAGCGACTTCGCACAGTTATTTGAATCGGAATAAACAGTCAATTACTTTGGATTTAAAATCCCCCGAAAGTATTCAGCTTATTCACGATAAAATTGCCGAATTCGATATTGTATTGGAACAGTTTAGACCAGGCGTGATGCAGCGTTTAGGGCTGGACTATGCCAGCTTGGCAAAAATTAATCCGCGACTGATCTATTGTTCCATCACAGGTTATGGACAAACAGGCGATTATCAACAAAGGGCAGGACATGACATCAACTATTTAGCCTTGTCTGGCATTGCGGGGCATAGTGGACGGCAAGCGGGTGGGCCGCCACCGCTCGGGATTCAAGTGGCCGATGTAGCAGGTGGATCATTGCATGCTTTGGTGGCGATTTTAAGTGCAGTGATAGAACGTCAGCGCAGTGGTTTAGGGCAGTATATTGATATTTCGATGACCGATTGCGCTGCGACTTTAAACAATATGGCCGCTTCAGCAGTTTTGGCGGCACAGGTTCCTCAATATGCTGAGCAATCTTACTTAAATGGTGGCACCTATTATGACTATTATGAAACAGCAGATGGCCGTTATCTTTCAGTCGGTAGTTTAGAGCCGCAGTTTATGCAGGGTTTGGCACAGATTTTAAACTTACCGATACTTTTGGAAAAAGGGGCATCTTTAGATCCGCAAGAGCGCTTGCAAGTCAAACACGCTATTCAAGATAAAATTAAAACACAAAGTTTTGCCACATGGCAGCAGGTATTCGCGCAATATGATGTCTGCGTTGAACCTGTATTCACTTTAGATGAAGCCTTACATTCACCTTTGGCACAGCAACGCGGTTGGACAGTAGAAGTTCCTATTCAGCAGAATGCCGAAAAAACTGAAACTCAGTTGGCGTGTCCAATTAAATTTTCACGTTCTCAAATGCGTTACGATTATATAGGGCAGGCTTTGGGTGCAGGGCAGTGGTCATCTCAGACTAAAAATCAGGATGAAGATGAAGCCAAGTCATAACCATAGGTATTAAATAAAAGTTCGAATAGATGCTTTAGCAGAAAAAGTGCTAAAGCATGCACTATTTCGTGATAGCTCTATAAAAAGCCTGTTAATTTTGGCAAAGGCTTACAGGCTGTGATGTTGCGATGGCTTATCAATAAAACCGCTAAGAAATATGTAAAAAACACATTTTGTTGATAGATTGAATCTCGCTATGCTGTCAGCCGTGATAATAGAAATGACTAGCTGTACGCCATGTATTTATATACTGATTTCGATCAGCAACTGATTAATGAACGTGTTGCACAGTTCCGCGACCAAACGGAACGTTATTTAGCAGGCAAATTGACTGAGGATGAATATCGTCCATTGCGTCTGCAAAATGGTTTGTATGTACAACGCTATGCGCCAATGTTGCGTATTGCGGTGCCTTACGGTCTGATGAACTCTAAGCAATTGCGTAAAGTTGCGCAGCTTGCCAAAGACTATGACCGTGGCTATGCGCACGTATCAACACGTCAAAATATTCAGTTTAACTGGCCTGCACTGGAAAATGTGCCTGACATGTTGGCAGAGCTTGCAACCGTACAAATGCACGCAATTCAGACTTCGGGTAACTGTATTCGTAATACCACTACAGATCAATATGCAGGTGTCGTGGCGGGCGAAATTGCTGACCCACGTCCAACCTGTGAATTAATTCGTCAGTGGTCAACTTTCCACCCTGAATTTGCCTTCTTGCCACGTAAATTCAAAATTGCGGTGTCTGCACTGGAAGAAATTGACCGTGCTGCGACTGCATTTCATGACATTGGTGTCTATATTGTCAAAAATGAAGCAGGCGAAATTGGCTATAAAATTAAAGTCGGTGGTGGCTTAGGTCGTACTCCAATTATCGGTAGCTTTATTCGTGAGTTCTTGCCACGTGAAGACTTGATTGCTTATTTAGAAGCTATTTTACGTGTTTATAACTTGCATGGTCGTCGCGACAATAAATATAAAGCACGTATCAAAATTTTGGTAAAAGCTTTAACCCCTGCAGTATTTACAGAAAAAGTTGAAGCTGAATTTGCACATACGGTGAAAACCTTAAAAATTGATGCAGAAACTTTGCAAAAAATGGATGAAAACTTCACGCCATTTGCTTATCAAAACTATGCCGATGAAGATTTTAGCGAGCTGTTTGCGCAGTATCCAAAATTCAAGCAATGGTTCAACATCAACACCAATGCGCACAAAGTACAAGGCTATCGTATTGTCACCATTTCATTGAAACGTGCAGGTGTTGCACCGGGTGACATGACGACAGAAGAAATGAATCTGATTGCAGATTTAGCCGATCAATATACCTTTGGTGAGTTGCGTACCACGCATGAGCAAAATATTGCTTTGGTAGATGTGCCACAAAAAGACCTGTTTGCATTGTGGCAAGTGCTCGATGCCAATAACTTGGCGCGCGCGCATATTGGCTTTATTACCGATATTATTTGCTGTCCGGGTGGTGATTTCTGTTCACTTGCCAATGCCAAATCTATTCCAATTTCAGAAGCCATTTCACGCCGTTTTGATGATTTGGATACCATTTATAATCTTGGCAAACTGGATTTGAATATTTCAGGTTGTATGAACGCTTGTGGTCATCACCACGTTGGTAATATCGGGATTTTAGGTGTCGATAAAAAAGGCGCTGAATTCTACCAAATCACTTTAGGTGGGCATGCAGACCATGATGCGTCAATCGGTGATATTTTAGGGCCATCTTTTGCTGCTGAAGTGATTCCTGATGTGGTGGAAGAAATTTTAAATACCTACTTAGATTTGCGTAGTGAAGGTGAAGACTTCATCGACACTTATCGCCGTGTCGGCATTCAACCATTTAAGGAGCGCGCTTATGCTTAATACTGCACTACCTGTGCTCGCGAAAGATGGCACGATTGCAGACAATACTTATCAAGTGATTGCTGAAGATGCAGCATTACCGCAAGGTGATGTGGTGCTCAGCGTTGAACAGCTTGATCAGTTGGCACAAATTTCAGGTAAAAAAGCCCTATATTTAACGGTAGATGCTTCGCCTGAAAACCATGAATTTCCATTGGCAGAACTGGATGCGATTTTTATTGAATTTGCAGGTTTTAACGATGGCCGTGGTTATTCTTTTGCGGCATTGTTACGCCGTCAAGGCTTTCAGGGTGAACTTCGCGCAGTCGGTGATGTCTTTAAAGACGTCTTAAATTATATGAAGCGTGCAGGTTTCGATACTTTCGTGATTAAAGAAGGTAAAGATGTGCAAGAAGCTGCAGCAGGTTTGGCGGACTTTACCCATCCTTATCAAGCTTCTACCGCAGTGCCAAAACCAAATTATCAAACAGGTGCGTAATATATTGATGATGGATTTCATCGAAATGTAGATAGATTTTATCGAAATATCACGGTTCACACATTTACAAACAGCCTGCCATGTGCAGGCTTTTTGTTTGCCTTAAAATGATCAAACGGCTTGTTTTATCGCACTTCTTAATGATTTAATTTACCGTAAAGTGCTGTAGTATAAGCACGCTGATGTAGCATCGCAGTCTTATGTAGGCGTTATTTTTACATTATCAAAAATCAATCAAGACGATAATTTGATGTGATTATCCTCTGATTTATTTTTCAATTTTTTCATGATGAAGTGATTTGTCTTTATGCAAAATTCTATCCGTATTGGTATTGCTGGTTATGGCAACTTAGGTCGTGGTGTTGAAACGGCGATTCATAAAAACCCAGATTTACAATTGGTGGGTATTTTTACCCGTCGTGCGCCTGAAAGCGTTTCACCATGTTTTGCTGAAACAGCAGTGTTTCACATGGATTCATTGTCAGATTTTCAAGACAAAATTGATGTGCTGATTTTATGTGGTGGTTCAAAAGACGACTTGCCACAACAAGGTCCAGTACTGGCGAGCCAATTTAATATTGTCGATAGTTTCGATACGCATGCACGTATTCCTGAATATTATGCATCTGTAGATGCACCTGCGACAGCGAACAAGAAAACTGCACTCATCTCAATTGGTTGGGATCCAGGCATGTTCTCGATTAATCGTTTATTTGGTGAAGCGTTGTTACCTGATGGTGAAACCTATACTTTTTGGGGTAAAGGTTTAAGTCAGGGTCACTCAGATGCCATTCGTCGTGTTGATGGTGTAAAAGCAGGTGTGCAATATACCATTCCATCGAATGATGCCATTGAACAAGTGCGTAGCGGTGCGCGTCCTGTATTAAGCACCAAAGATAAACATACTCGTGAATGTTATGTCGTACTTGCAGAAGGTGCCGATGCTGCTGCGGTAGAGCAAGCGATTGTGACCATGCCAGATTATTTCGCTGACTACAACACAACCGTAAATTTCATTGATGAAGCGACTTTAGCCAAAGATCACCAACGCATGCCACATGGTGGTTTTGTCATTCGCAGTGGTAATACCAGCGATGAACAAAAACAAGTGCTTGAATTCTCATTGAAGTTAGACAGCAATCCTGAGTTTACCGCGAGTATTTTGGTGGCTTATGCACGTGCTTGCTATCGTTTAAACCAAATGCAGCAATATGGTGCAAAAACTGCTTATGATGTTGCGCCAGGTTTATTGTCAATGAAATCGCCTGAACAGTTGCGTGCAGAATTGCTCTAAACTTTTTAAAGCTACAAGCAAAAAGACGAATCAATGATTCGTCTTTTTGCTTTTTGAATTTAAAAGAGGAGTTAGGGAGTGACTGTATCCCATCTGCCCTAATTCCGCTTTACGGAATAGGGGGGCAATGCATTAAAGCAATTCAATCGCGACTGCAGTTGCTTCACCACCGCCAATACAGAGAGCGGCCACGCCACGTTTGCCACCTGTACGTTTAAGCGCATGAATTAAAGTCAGGATAATACGTGAACCTGTAGAACCCACAGGATGTCCAAGCGCACATGCACCACCATTGATATTCACTTTTTCAGGATCAAGCTTGAATTCATCTATTGGGCACATGGTGACCATAGCAAAAGCTTCATTGATTTCCCATAAATCTACATCTGCAACTTGCCAACCCGCTTTATCCAATACTTTTTGAATTGCAGCAACAGGGGCAATAGTGAATTCTGATGGATGTTGTGAATTGGTGGCATAAGCCACAATTTTTGCTAATGGTTGTAAACCTTTATTTGCTGCATTTTCTGCAGACGTTAGGACTAAGGCTGAAGCACCATCTGAAATTGAGCTGGCATTGGCTGCGGTAATCGTGCCATCTTTGGCAAAAGCTGGACGAAGAGTTGGAATTTTTTCAATATTGGCATTAAACGGTTGTTCGTCTTTATCGACAACCACGTCACCTTTACGTGTTGAAACATGTACAGGCACAATTTCATCGACAAAATAGCCTTCATTTACGGCAGTTTGCGCGCGTTTGAGAGAGCGAATCGCAAAATCATCCATTTGTTCACGGGTATAGCCTTTGCTATTGGCCATATCTTGTGCGAATGAGCCCATTAAACGCCCTGTTTCTGCATCTTCTAAGCCATCTAAGAACATGTGATCTTTCACATCACCGTGTCCCATGCGGTAACCTGCACGTGCTTTAGTCAGAATATAAGGTGTATTACTCATCGACTCCATGCCACCTGCAACAATGATGGAAGCAGAACCTGCTTTAATTGCATCGGCAGCTTGCATGACAGCTTTCATGCCCGAACCACACAGTTTATTGATGGTCACTGCACCTGTAGAATCTGGTAAGCCTGCTTGACGCATCGCCTGACGAGCAGGGCCTTGCTTTAAGCCTGCAGGCAGGACGCAGCCCATAATGACTTCTTCGATATCTGTGGGTTGCAGACCTGCGCGTTGAATTGCGGCTTGAATACTTGCTGCACCCAGCTCAGGTGCAGTCAGTGTGGCTAAACTGCCCTGAAAACCACCCATGGCAGTACGAGCGCCATTCACAATCACGATATCAGTCATTTATATTCTCCAAATTGTTCTGTGCATTGTTATGCTGATGTATGGGTATGCGATACCTTGCCTCAGCAGTATAGGCAAAAAATCATGAGAATAAAGTGACAGCGAGTACCGAACTTTAGACTACTAAGTTAACATTCTGAAGTAAATTCTGTTCGAGTGATGCCCATTTTATTCAGTACCAAACGGTGATTCGATACCGTGGATGAACAATAGAAAAAGCTGCCATTTGAACCGATTGGGAGTCCTTGTTGTGCATTAAAAGTCACACTGGGGATGTTTAAGGTGCCACGCCAATCTAAATTTCCATATTTGAGTGCAGTTTTTTCTGTATAAATAATGTATTCATTTTCATCAATTTGGCGGTTGCGATTGCGATCCATAAAGATCAAAAATCCAGTATTCCAGTTTTGCTTGCTACATTGAACAAAGTTTTGCGTAGGACAAATCACCACATTGCTGTGGTGGGTGAGGGCATGGGAGCGTGCTATTTTTAGGCTAGACAGCAATGAGTACTGAATTCGTTTGAGTTCTTGTTGTGCCATCAGCTGATGAAAATAGGGCAGGGCAACCATGATTAAAATCGCACTAATCGCTAACGTGACGATCAATTCAAACAGCGTGAAGCCGTTTTTTCTTACATTCGACATAAGTCTTTACCTGTTATTGTTGTGTTTTTTTATGATTAATTTGAGTAATTTGTTGTTTTATAGTGCTTTATCTGCCGTGTATAATAATTACTAAACAACTTCTCGAGAAAGTGTTAAAATAAACAGCAAGAAAGATAGGTTATTCGCCACAAATAATTGAGTAGAAAGTTACCGAATTACAACGGAAATTGTAAGTAATTTTGTCAATAATTTACTTGATTAAAATTATCAAGCACTTGGAAAACAAATAAAGTGTTTGTATGATTCAAAGTGACTAGCTTAAAAATAATACTGGGGTAAAAAAAGCCTATCTCAGGGTAGTCGAAAATTTAGGCTTGAGCTTGAACAACAATTGTTATCTCTGGAGGATAAATCCATGAAAATGAGTCGTATTGCATTAGCAATGCTCGTAGCTGCTCCTTTAGCTGCTGCAAACGCGGGCGTAACTATTACCCCATTAATGCTTGGTTACACTTGGCAAGATACTAAACACAACAATGGTTCTGAACACTTGACTGATCTTGGTCAAGAGATTCAAGATGATTTGTTTGTTGGTGCAGCGTTAGGTGTAGAACTTACTCCTTGGTTAGGTTTTGAAGTTGAATACAACCAAGTAAAAGGTGATTCAGAATACACAATCCCAGGTGCAGAATATAAACAAACTCAAATCAATGGTAACTTCTACGCTACTTCTGATTTGATCACTAAAAACTATGACAGCAAAATCAAGCCATACGTACTTTTAGGTGCTGGTCACTATAAGTATGAATTGGATTCGGCTGCTGGACGTGGTGATCGTGGTCTTGAAGAAGAAGGTACTTTAGGTAATGCAGGTTTAGGTGCTTTCTTCCGCCTAAACGATGCGCTATCTCTTCGTACAGAAGCACGTGCAACTTATAACATTGATGAAGATTTCTGGAACTATACAGCTTTAGCTGGTCTTAACGTAGTTCTTGGCGGTCACTTGAAGCCTGCTGCTCCTGTAGTAGAAGTTGCTCCAGTTGAACCTGTTGCTCCAGTTCAACCAGCTCCACAAGAGTTGACTGAAGACCTGAACATGGAACTTCGTGTGTTCTTTGATACGAACAAATCAAACATCAAAGATCAGTACAAGCCAGAAATCGCTAAAGTTGCTGAGAAGTTAGTTGAATATCCAAACGCTACTGCTCGCATCGAAGGTCACACTGACAACACTGGTCCACGTGCATTGAACGAACGTTTATCTTTAGCGCGTGCAAACTCTGTTAAATCTTCACTTGTAAATGAATACAATGTAGATCCAGCTCGTTTGTCTACTCAAGGTTTCGCTTGGGATCAACCGATTGCTGACAACAACACTAAAGAAGGTCGTGCTATGAACCGTCGTGTATTCGCGACGATCACTGGCAGCCGTACAGTGACTGTTGAACAACAAGCTCAATAATTTGAGTTAAGTTGAAAAAACGACTCTTCGGAGTCGTTTTTTTATGCTTCTCTTTTATGAGGTGTCTGGATTAGAAAGTGCCTGAAATGATTTACATTCAATACGTTTAAAAAATATTGTAAAAGTATGATTTTTAGAATAATGAGTAAATAAGGTAGAGGCTGACGGTGCTTAATATTTCGGTTTGTTGACTCGTAAACTAAGCCGAATTTTTATATCAAGTTTATCGTCAATTCATTTAAAAACTCCAAAGCGGTGCCCCAGATCAAATTTTGAAACAAGATACATGGACTGGTTGTCCATCAGCCAATCAAGTCGTTGTTTAGCGACTATAAAATCAACATTGAGCAGTTTGTGGCGTGATCTCTCGCCGTAATATTGATTACAAAAATATTTTAAAAATAGAATTTGTCTTAAATTTACGCCATAAAAAAACAGCCAAATGTTGGCTGTTTTTTTGAACCTTAGCTTCTTAAATGTAGTGAAACTGAAGAAGAACTTTTTTAGTCATGATCAGGGTGTAGTGGTTTCACATCCATATCCTGATATGCAATCAGTTTGGTTTTGTGTTTCCATTTATAGCCTAACCAAATGACCAAGAACAAAAGAATACCAATATAAGTCGATAAAACAGCGAGCCATTCACCTTCGAGCACTGCTTGGTAGTTTTGCCCTAACACGACAATTGCACACAAAATAAAGGCAAACCATGGCGCAAAAGGAAAGAATTTGGCGCGGTAATCTAAATCTTCAAGTTTGTAGCCTTGTGCCAAATAGCCTTTACGGAAGCGGTAATGCGATACAGCAATTCCGAGCCAAACGATAAAGCCACACATGCCTGACATATTCAGAAGCCAGTTAAATACTTGTTTTTCACCAATAAATGTTGTTAAAAAACATAGTGCAGCGATTGCTGTTGTGGCATACAGTGCATTCATTGGGACGCCACGAGCATCTAAGCGGGCAAAAGCTTTTGGTGCACTGCCTTTACGTGCCATATCAAATAGCATACGGGTCGATGAATACATACCCGAGTTACCAGCAGAAAGAATCGCAGTTAAAATTACTGCATTCATGACACTTGCGGCAAAGGCAAAGCCTGCCTGTTCATACAGTAAAGTAAACGGAGAGAGTGCAATGTTATCGGTGGCGGCTGCTTGAAGTAAACGTGGGTCATCATAGGCGATTAAGGTACCAATAATGAAAATACACACGATATAAAACAATAAAATACGCCAGAAGATTTGTTTAATTGCAATCGGAATTGTTTTCTTAGGATTTTTAGATTCACCCGCTGCAACGCCAACCATTTCAGTACCTTGAAATGAGAATCCTGCAATCATCGCCACACCAATTAAGGCAGATAGTCCACCTACAAATGGCGCTTCGCCTTTGTTCCAATTGGCAAATGTAGCAACATCAGGGTTGAGCATGATTTTGACAATCATAAAAATACCGATAATGATGAATGCCACAATCGCAAGTACTTTGACCAAAGAAAAGAAGAACTCAGACTCACCAAAACCTCTGACGGTTAATGCGTTAATTGCGAAAACCACCGCTAAAAATAATGCACTCCAGTAAAAGCCAGGAATATCAGGAAACCAAAATTTCATGATGAATTGCACCGCAACCAATTCAAATGCCACGGTAATAGCCCAGTTGTACCAATAGTTCCAACCTAGTGCAAAACCGAAACCACCTTCGACATATTTACTGCCATAGGTAAAGAAAGCCCCAGACGTTGGATTGTGGGTGGCAAGTTCCCCTAAACTGGTCATCAAGAAATAAATCATCACACCAATGAGGGCATACGCAAGTAAGGCGCCTCCAGGACCTGCGTTGGCAATAGTTGCCCCTGAGGCAAGGAATAAACCTGTACCAATTGAGCCACCAATGGCGATCATGTTTAAATGACGCGCACCGAGCTTACGCTGTAACTGTCGATTGTTTTGAGTTTCGCTCATCATGCGTCCTTCGTATTTTTTTGAGTACTGGCAAACAGTACTTTAAAGCCTTGTTGATCTGCCTTGATTGTGCATTGACCGAAACTTTGTTCAATTAAGAGTGGATAATTTAAAAAGCGATTGGCCACGATCCAAAGTTCACCACCCGACTTCAGGTGACGACGTGAAGTTTTACACAGATTTTCACTGGCATCGTAATGTGTTTGAATGCCTTGGTGGAACGGGGGATTACTCACGATGGCATGCAAAAATAACGGTGCATCCTCAATGCCTGTCACGGCTTTAATTTCAAGCTGTTGTGGGTTGAGTTGATTTTTTTCAAACGTCATTTGTGTTGAGGCTAAAGCAAAGGCATCGACATCTAAGGCAAAAATACGATTTTCAGGGTTAAGTTTGGCTAAGTAAGCACTGATCACACCCGCACCACAGCCAAAATCTGCAATTTTTCCAGCAGTCACCTGATTTAAATAAGGTAATAACACAGCTGTGCCAACATCTAAGTGTTTTTGGCTAAATACACCCGGCAATGCACAAATCTGTAAATCACCTTTAGGTGTAGCAACTGTATAGCTTTGCACCCAATCTGCTAAGGCTTTAGTTTGAACCTTGCAGTCTAAAATCAGCTGCCATAGTTGGCAGTGGCGGGCGCTATCTAGTTTGAGTGTTTTGCCATAAGGTTGTAATTGCTTTGCAGCCCGTTCAATTCCTGCTTTCTTTTCACCGACTAAAAATACGCTGCTGCCTTGTGGGAGTTGTGCGGCAATGGTGTGAATCAGGTAATTGAGCAGTTCCTTGGATTTCGGCACAAAAATAACAGCCTGATCAAATTCACCTGCAGGCAATTCTGCACCAAAATGCACTTGCGCCTGTCGATTTTGAAAGTATTGATAGTCGTTAAAATTCCATGTCCAAACAGAAGTTTGGATTGAGTCACCCAATTCTGCGAGGAGTTGATCGGTCGGGGCATTGATCAGTAGAACGCGACCAGACAAATAGTCATATTGTCTGAGTAAAACTTCGCTTTGGGGGTTCATGGTTCTCTCTCCAATAGAAAAACACTGCCCAAGTTCAGCTCAGACAGTGTTTTTTGGACATGCAATTACTTTTTAGTTTCAGGAAGCACAATATTTAAAATGAGTGCTGCAATACCGCCTGTTGCAACGCCTGAACTGAAAATATTACGGAATAATTCAGGTAAGTGTTCCAGAATTTGTGGCACTTGTGCAACACCTAAGCCTAAGCCTAATGAAATTGCAATAATCAGTAAGGCACGACGATCTAAAGCGACACCTGAAAGAATATTGATTCCCGAAGCGGCAACGGCACCAAACATCACCATCACAGCACCACCTAGTACGGCTTGAGGCACAGCCTGAATCACACCTGCAACTGCAGGAAGTAAACCTAAAATGATGAGTAGGGCAGCAATCCAAATGCCGACATAACGGCTAGCAACACCTGTAAGTTGAATCACGCCATTATTTTGGGCAAATACCGAACTTGGAAAGGTGTTGAAAATCCCTGCCAAGAATGAGTTAGCGCCATTTACCAATACACCGCCTTTAATGCGTTGCATCCATTGTGGGCCATCGACAGGTTGATTGGAGAGTTTAGAGGTCGCGGTAATATCACCAATGGCTTCTAATGACGTCACCAAATAAATAAATGCCAATGGAATGAATAAGCTCCAAGAGAAATCCAGTCCAAAATGCATCGGAGTCGGCACTTGTACCAGAGGGGCATCTTTCAGACCTGAAAAGTCGAGATGACCCATCATGCCTGCCATTGCATAACCAATCACCAAGGCAATTAAAATGGCAGAGCTTTTAATCCACGTGATATTGATGCGGTTCAAAATAATAATAATTGCCAAGACGGTACACGACATAATCAGGTTGTCGGTATTGGCAAAGGTATTATTGCTCATGGCTTGGTAGCCACCGCCCATACTGATTAAACCTTCTTTAATTAAGGTCAAACCAATGAGAAGTACCACAATACCAGTGACCAATGGGGTAATCAGCTTTTTGACCCACGGTAAAATTTGCGATACGCCCATTTCAATAAACGAACCTGCAATGACCACGCCAAAAATTGCCGCCATGACCGATTCAACAGGTGTGCCTGCGGCAACCATAGCAGAGCCAATACCAATGATTGGGCCAATAAAGTTAAAACTGGTGCCTTGCACAATGAGCAAACCTGCACCAAAAGGGCCGACTTTTTTACATTGTAAAAAGGTTGCAATGCCTGAAATGACCAAAGACATTGACAAGATCATGTTGGTATCTTGTTTGGAAACGCCTAAAGCCAAGCAAATTAAGAGGCCTGGTGTGACAATCGGAACAATAATTGCCAGTAAATGCTGAAAAGCTGCTAAAAAAGCGATGAATGGTTTTGGACGGTCATTCAGACCATAGACCAAATCGAGCTGGTCTTTTGGGTGGGGAGAGTGGTTTAAATCAGACATGAGTCATAAAAAATTGCAAAAGTGGCGCTATTCTAATCGAGTTACACAGCATTACAAAACCCAAAGCACGCCACTCATCAAAAAAAATTGTGTGTGTCAATAAAGTGTCACTATAAAACTTTAGTATTTTTCTGTATAATTTGCCCTCAAATTTATAGCGTATTGAATTTAAATGTCTGATATTAAAACTCTCCGCAACATCGCAATTATTGCGCACGTTGACCACGGAAAAACAACTCTTGTGGATAAACTTTTACAACAATCGGGCGCACTCGGTGAACGAGCGGGCGAGATTGAGCGTGTCATGGATTCAGGCGCTATTGAAAGTGAACGTGGTATTACCATTCTTGCAAAAAACACTGCAATCAAATGGTTAGACAAACGTACTGATACTGAATACCGCATTAACATTGTGGACACCCCGGGACACGCCGACTTCGGTGGCGAAGTTGAACGTGTAATGTCGATGGTGGATTGCGTACTTCTTTTGGTTGACTCACAAGAAGGCCCAATGCCACAAACACGTTTCGTAACGCAAAAAGCGTTCGCACGTGGTTTGAAGCCAATCGTGATCATCAACAAAGTAGACAAGCCAAACGCGCGTCCAGACTGGGTTATTGATCAAGTATTTGACTTGTTTGATAACTTGGGTGCAACCGATGACCAATTAGACTTCCCAATCGTATATGCATCAGGCTTACGTGGTGTTGCTGGTCCTGCGCCAGACGAATTAGCGGAAGATATGACGCCGTTATTCCAAACAATTGTAGATATCGTCGAGCCACCAGCAGTTGATGTTGATGGTCCATTCCAAATGCAAGTCTCTTCACTTGACTATAATAGTTTCGTGGGTGTGATTGGTGTGGGTCGTATTCAACGTGGTTCTGTGAAATTGAATACACCTGTAACCGTGATTGACCAAGAAGGCAAAACACGTAACGGTCGTATCTTAAAAATCATGGGTTACCACGGTTTAGAGCGTATCGACATCGAATCTGCATCTGCAGGTGACATCGTTTGTGTAACAGGCATGGACGAATTACATATTTCTGACACGATTTGTGATCCGAAAAATGTAGAAGCTTTACCGCCGCTTTCTGTAGACGAACCAACCGTATCGATGACATTCCAAGTCAACAACTCACCTTTTGCGGGTAAAGAAGGTAAGTTCGTGACTTCACGTAACATTCGTGAACGTCTAGACCGCGAATTAATTCACAACGTTGCACTTCGTGTAGAAGATACTGACAGTCCAGACCGTTTCAAAGTATCTGGTCGTGGTGAGCTTCACCTTTCTGTATTGATTGAAAACATGCGCCGTGAAGGCTTCGAAATGGGTGTATCTCGTCCGCAAGTCATCTTGAAAGAGATTGATGGCGAAATGCAAGAACCATACGAAAACGTGACTTTTGACGTAGAAGAACAGCACCAAGGCGCTGTGATGGAACAAATGGGTAACCGTAAAGGTGAGATGACCAATATGGAAGTAGACGGTAAAGGTCGTATCCGTATTGAAGCCACTGTGCCTTCACGTGGTTTAATTGGTTTCCGTTCTGAATTCATGACCATGACTTCTGGTACGGGTATCATGACGTCAAGCTTCTCACACTATGGCCCAATGAAAGCAGGTCAAGTTGCGAAACGTCAAAACGGTGTGTTGATTTCTATGGTTCAAGGTACTTGCCTTGGCTATGCATTGTTCACATTGCAGGACCGTGGTCGTCTATTTGCTAAACCTCAGTTAGAAGTTTACGAAGGTATGATCGTAGGGATTAACTCTCGTTCAGACGACATGACAGTTAACCCAACTAAAGCGAAACAGTTAACTAACGTACGTGCTTCTGGTACTGATGATGCGTTGACATTGGTACCTGCAATTGAATTCACGCTTGAACAAGCGCTTGAATTTATTGAAGATGATGAATTAGTTGAAGTAACACCTAAGTCAATCCGTATCCGTAAACGCTGGTTGACTGAAAACGAACGTAAACGTAACCGTTCTGGTAAATAAGTTTTAAAAATGATGTTGTCCTCATGCGGGGCAGCAAAATTTAAAAATGCCATCAATTTATTGATGGCATTTTTTTGTTTAAATTAGCAAACCAATATATAAAAGCAGATGATTTCCAAGTAAATTACGTGGAAATGAAGCTATAAAGTTAATGTATACTTCGTCACATAAATTAAAGTCAAAAAAAACTGGAGATTTAAATGAGTATTATTCAAGAGTTCCGCGAATTTGCGGTAAAAGGCAATATGATCGACTTGGCTGTCGGTGTGATTATTGGTGGGGCATTTGGTAAAATTGTTGACTCATTAGTGAAAGATATCATCATGCCATTGATTACTGTGATCACTGGCGGTGGTGTGGATTTCACACAAAAGTTCTTTGTTTTGGGCGATAACCCAAACAATTTACAGTCTTTAGATGAGTTAACCAAAGCAGGTGTAAATGTCCTGACCTATGGTAACTTCCTTACGATTTTAATTAACTTCATCATTTTGGCATGGGTGGTGTTCTTAATGGTGAAAATGATTAATCGTATGCGCCGTAAACAAGAAGAAGCAGCGCCAGAACCAGCAGCAACGCCAGAAGATATCGCGTTGCTACGTGAAATCCGTGATGAATTGAAAAAACGTCAATAATTTTTAATACGCAATCAAAACAAACGGCGCTTTATGCGCCGTTTGTTTGCACCCTATTCTCTAGGATGGAGAGGCGCTGAAGGCATAAAAATTACATCCGAAACTTTACTTCTACCAAATGAAAACCAAACTGACTTTTTACAGGGCCGTGTAGTACGCGTTCTGCTGCGGTAAACACTAATTTATCAATCACGGGTACCAATTGTCCTTTTTTGACCTCACCCAATTCCCCACCTTTTTTTCCTGAAGGGCAGGTCGAAAATTGTTTGGCAATTTTGGCAAAATCAGCACCTGATTGAATCCGCTTTTTCAGTTGTTCACAGGTTTCTTTATCTTTCACTAAGATATGACGGATAATAGCGGTTCTCATACTTTTTTACCTCGTTTGCTTGTTGCAGCTTTAGTCGAAGTGAGTACTTTTTTCAAAGGCTGACATTCAGGACAAAATACCGAGGCACGTTGGCCCAGTTTTAAATTTTCCAGTGTGGTTTCACAGTTCACACACATTTCACCTGCACGTCCATACGCCAACAAGGTTTGTTGGAAATAGCCATTTTCGCCCATTGCATTGCTGTAATCACGTAAGGTCGAACCGCCTAAATCAATCGCTTGTTTTAAAATGCGTTTGATTTCGAGCACTAGTTTTTCAATCTGTTTCAAACTGAGTGATGATGCAGGTTGTGCAGGGTGAATACCTAAATTAAACAGACTTTCCGTGGCATAAATATTGCCCACACCCACCACGACATGGTTATCCATAATTGCAACTTTGATGCCAACATTTTTGTTTTTGAGCTTCTGTGCAAGATAGTCGGGGTTAAAGGCATCACTCAACGGCTCAGGGCCAAGTGGATCTATCAGTTTGCGTTGAGAGCTTTCATTTAGCCATAAAATACAGCCAAAGCGACGTGGGTCGTGGTAGCGCAATTGTATATCTTCAAACTGAATAATCAAATGGTCGTGTTTGCGTAAATCTTCCTGCGCATCGCAAAGACGAAAACTGCCCGACATGCCTAAATGCCACAACATGCTGTCCTGTTCAAATTGCGCCAGAATGTATTTGGATCTGCGGGTCAATTGCAGTAATTTTTGTCCTGTGAGTTTATGTAGGTTTTCTGGAATGGGCCAGCGTAAATTGGCTTGACGTACTTCTACATTCAGGACTTTTTGATCAAGTAGCGGCAATAGACTAGTTTTGGTAGTTTCAACTTCTGGTAATTCTGGCATGGTACAAATTCAATCCGCTTTTAGAAATTAAGCAGGCAAGGACATACAGTAATGCGCTTAATATTGGGCATTATCCATAGAATACAAGCCATAGTGTGCTGTCGCAAAATTATTCTGTGTAAAACAAAAGCAGGCTTTGCAAAAACCATACAACACGTTATAAATAAATCATTTTTAAACATCTATTATAGAAAAACCATCTAAAACAGATGGCAGATTCTGAGTGATTACTTCTTTTTTATTTAATGATTCGCTTTTGGTGAATCGCACTGTATGAGGGCTTGCAGCGTGACATTACTTTTTCAGCCGATTCAATTTGGATCACTGCAACTTGCCAACAAAATTGTTATCGCCCCGATGTGTCAATATTCTGCCAATGAACAAGGTGAATTGAGCTATTGGCATGAGCAGCAATGGGCCAATTATGCCTTGTCCGGCGCAGGGATGTGTATAGTAGAAGCCACGGCAGTGCAGGCAGAAGGACGTATTAGTTATGCAGATTTAGGCTTATGGAATGACATGCAGCGTGCGCAGATGAAAGCACTATTGCATAAAGTTAAAAGTTTATCGCCTATGCCATTTGCTGTGCAGTTGGCACATGCGGGTCGTAAAGCTTCAACCGATAAACCGTGGCAGGGCAAAGGACAGTTTGCACCGAATGAAGAACATGGCTGGCAGACGGTATCGGTCAGTGAGTTGCCATTTCAATCGCACGAACATCCACCGCATGCTTTAACGCAAGATGAAATTCAACAGGTCATTGCAGACTTTGCCAGCGCCGCAGTGCGAGCGGTGGATGCAGGTTTTGACTTAATCGAAATTCATGCCGCACATGGCTATTTATTGCATCAATTTATGTCGCCATTGTCTAATCACCGCCAAGATGAATATGGCGGCAGTTTGGAAAATCGGATTCGCCTTACATTGGAAGTATTTCAAGCCATTCAAAATGCTGTACCAAAAGGCTATCCAATTGGGGTGCGAATTTCTGCAACAGACTGGATGGATGATGCAGAGGGTTGGAATGTGGAATCTTCAGTAGGTTTGGCAAAAGCACTGGAGCATTTAGGTGCGGCTTATATTCACGTGTCGAGCGGTGGTTTGCATGTCGATCAAAAAATTGATTTACATGCGGGTTATCAAACACCATTTGCACATGCCATTAAGCAAGCTGTAAAAATTCCTGTAATTGCGGTGGGTTTGATTACCGAAGCGATGCAGGCAGAAGGTATTTTGCAATATGAACAGGCCGATGCGATTGCGATCGCACGTGCGATTTTATATGACCCTCGTTGGCCATGGCATGCTGCGGCAGAATTGGGTGAAAAAATTGAGATTGCCCCGCAATATTTGCGCTGTCAGCCGCGTGGGTTTCGTACTTTATTTGCGCCGTTTAAATCCACAGATACGGAAGTGGAATCCTAATATTTTATCTGCTTAAAATAAGTGAAACTTAAACTATTTTGCCGTGCTTTATAGGGAGATTCGGTGTAAGGTAAATCAGTAAAAACCATGTCGATCATGGGCAACACTGAAAAAGGATGTCAGGGTGTTACTGAGTATTTTATTTCCCATTTGTACCGTAGTACTGTTGGGATATTTTGCCGTCAGAAGCCAATTTATTGAGACCAGTGCGATTCAGTTTCTAGGTCAATTTGTCATGAAAGTGGCGTTGCCTGCATTTCTATTGCAGGCATTGGCCAGTAAAAGTTTGTCAGAAATCTGGCATCCCGCTTATTTTTTAGGTTACGGTGGCGGTTCTATTCTGCTGTTTATCTTTGCCTTTTTACTGTATCGGCATTATTTTAATTCAAACTTAACCCATGCCAGTGTCTTGGCAATGGGTGCATCAATGTCAAATACAGGGTTTATTGGCACTGCTATTTTGACTTTGTTGATTGGCAGTCAATCGGCAATTTATTTGTCTTTAACTTTAATTGTCGAAAATTTAATTATTGTGGCATTGATGCTGATTTTGGCAGAACGAGGGCTACAATCTTCAGCGAAATCAGGTTGGCAGGTGTATGCCGAAACTGTGCAGCGCTTACTGAAAAATCCAGTAATTTTATCTATTTTATTGGGTATGCTGTGCGTATTGTTGAATTTCAAACTGCCGCAAGCTATTGCACAAGTGCTGGAAATGTTGGGCAAAACTGCTTCACCTTTGGCTTTATTTGTGATTGGTGGAAGTTTGGTCGGCATGCAAATCAAGTCGGTGAATTTGCAAAGTATTGTTTTGGTTGCATTCAAAGTATTGCTGATGCCACTCACGATTTTTGGAATTTTATGGGCATTAGATGTGAACCGAGAAATGCTATTTGTCGGGACTTTGCTTGCGGCTTTACCAATGCCAATTGCCTTTGGTATTTTCGGGCAGCACTATGGTTTACATGAAAAAGCCTTAGCCCCCTTGGTGTTGAGTACAGTTTTTGGTTTTGTGATGGTGGCGATTTTATTGACACAATCGGGTAAGTATTTATAGCAACGGTATCGAAGTGCTCAAATCATAAAAAAAGTCTGTACCATGCTGATACAGACTTTTTTTAAAATTTCTCTGATTAATAGCCTTTATAAAGAAACTATCTTAACTTTTCTTAGCGGTTGCCTTGTTGGAAGCTTTGGCTTGATCTGCCATCATTTTTTCAACCACAGCCAATGATTCTTTGGCTTGCGCTACATTTTCCTGTGCCAGTGAGGCAAAAATCTTTTTCGCTTCAGGCAAGTTTTGCGGCACGATATTGCCATTCACAAACATATTGCCCACTGCCATGAGTGCAGGAATATAACCCTTTTGCGCCAAGTTTTGAATGCTTTGCAGCCCTTGCTTAATTGGTGCTTCATCTTTGTTTTTAAAGCCTGTGCTAATTTCGTACAAGGCTTTTGCATGTATGGCTTGATAATGATCTTTGGCAATTAAAGGTTGTAATAGTTTTAAACCTTTTTGGTCAGATGCTGCCGTATTTTCCGAGAAATATAAAACGGCTAAATCGACTGTGGCATCATTAAAACCCTGATTGGATGCCGTCTGTAAATATTGTTTGGCTTTAGCAGCATCCTGTTTTAAACCCAGTGCGCCAGTAAGATAGTTTTTGCCTAAAACATAACTCGCAACAGGGTAGCCTTTTTGGGCAGATTGCTCATACAACTGAATGGCTTTCTTTTCATTTTTTGCTGTGCCTTGTCCAGTTTGTGTCAAATAGCCTAAGTTATACATGGCTTGCGCATTGCCTGTTTTGGCAAGCTTTTCTAATTCCTGATAGGCATCTTTAACCTTGTTGGCTTGCATTAATTGTTCAATTTTGGCAAAAGCAGGATCGGTTGGAATGTTGCTATTTGCCATACTGATGCTGCTAGATAGGGCGATTGCACCCGCAATGAGTAGTTTTTTCATCATTTGAGTTGTACCTTGTTCTCTTTTACACATCATTCCGTTGATGTGCGTTTTGTTTTTACAGTGGTGCATTCATCATAAGTTGAAAAGTGTGAATGTAAATATAAAAAATGTGTACGAATGCCTTTTTTTCATTGTCATTTGAAGGGAATCTTGCGACTCCCTTAACCTGAGCGGGTGGAATCTATTTTATTGCGGACGTGCAACATCGCCATTCAAATGTTCAGGCAAAGCCAATACTTGTACAGCTAACTCTTCCAAAGCACTTGGTTTGGCAACCACCAACGCTTTAAAACCTTCTGCAGTCGCTATGCTATTCACCACTTCCACATCATTATTCAGTTTGGCGGCAGGTGCAGGTGCTTCGCCTGAACCCTGAATTAAATGCAACCAATGTTTTGGTTTGGCTTTAAACCATAAACGTGCCACGACTTCCTGACCCAAATAACAGCCTTTGTCATAATGCACGCCATCTCGTTGATGCAAACGCAATTCCTGCGGTTGAAACACTTCTGCTGTTGAGGCTTGAATCCATGCCTGACCTGTTTCAATCGCTTGTAGTTGCCATGCGTTTAAATCAGTCACTTCAGCTGAAAATTCAGTTTGATTGCCCTGAATGGTTGGGTAAACCGTACCGATGGTTTCAAGCTGCATTTTTGAAAATGCACCAAACTTTTTAATGTGTTTGGCTAAATCTTCGGCTTGGTCGGCTGTGCTGATGATTTCAAAACATTCGGACGAGATTTTTTTAAGCCATAAACCAAACTGCACACGTCCTTTTAAACTACAAATAGCCGTATAACACGTTGTATTTTCAGCCAAAGCTTCGACATTGACGGTCACCTGACCTTGGAGAAATTTTTGTGCATCTACACCGTTTAAACTCAAAGCACAGAAAGCTAAATCGCGCATGAAAACCCTTTTCAGAATGAAATCTAAGACTAAAGAATGAGGTCAATTTTGCGCTATTTTTAGAAAAAATGCATTTTTCAGGCAAGAATTTTACTTGAAATGTAACTAATTATTGCAAAAACCGCTATTTTTGCATTTAAGTGTATGAAATATATCAGATTTGGGAAATGGGTTTTTGGCAGCGTACAATGCTTTCGACGGGTGGAAACAATCATCCCATAAGATGTTGAGAACAATAGAGTAAGGGCGAATACCAGATGAATAACAACTACCGCAAACCGCTGCAAGGCACTCAGCTCGATTTTTATGACGTGCGTCAAGCCGTTGAAGATATCCAGCCAGGCGCCTATGCCAAACTTCCTTATACCTCAAAAGTACTTGCAGAACAGTTAGTGCGCCGTTGTGATCCTGCAATTTTAGAACAATCTTTAAAACAATTGATTGAGCGTAAACAAGAGCATGATTTTCCGTGGTATCCAGCGCGTGTGGTATGTCACGACATCTTGGGGCAAACTGCGCTCGTTGACTTAGCAGGTTTACGTGATGCAATTGCCGATCAAGGTGGCGATCCTTCTAAAGTGAATCCTGTCGTACCTACCCAGTTAATTGTCGATCACTCTTTAGCTGTGGAATATGGCGGTTTTGACCCAGATGCTTTCCGTAAAAACCGTGAAGTGGAAGATCGTCGTAATGAAGACCGTTTCCACTTTATTGAATGGACGAAAACTGCATTTGAAAATGTTGATGTGATTCCTGCAGGCAACGGCATCATGCACCAGATTAATCTGGAAAAAATGTCACCAGTCATTCAAAACCGTGAAGGCATTGCATTCCCAGATACTTGTGTGGGTACAGACTCACACACACCACATACCGATGCTTTGGGTGTCATTTCTGTAGGTGTAGGCGGTCTTGAAGCTGAAAACGTGATGTTGGGTCGTGCTTCTTGGATGCGTCTGCCAGACATTATTGGTGTGGAGTTGGTCGGTCAGCGTCAGGCTGGTATTACGGCAACGGACATCGTATTGGCTTTAACCGAGTTTTTGCGTAAAGAACGTGTGGTCGGTGCATATTTAGAATTCTTTGGTGAAGGTGCAGATAGCATGTCGGTGGGGGATCGTGCCACGATTTCCAACATGACACCTGAATATGGTGCAACTGCCGCTATGTTCTACATCGATCAAAACACCATCGACTATTTAACCTTAACAGGTCGTGAAGCAGATCAGGTCAAACTGGTTGAAACTTATGCTAAAGAAATTGGTCTTTGGGCATCTGAAATGACACAGGCAGAGTATCCACGTGTATTACGTTTTGACCTTTCAACAGTAACTCGTAACATTGCAGGCCCATCGAATCCGCATGCACGTGTTTCAACTGCAGACCTAAAAGAAAAAGGCATTGCAGGTGTGGTTGAAAACCGTACTGATGGTTTAATGCCAGATGGTGCCATCATCATTGCTGCGATTACCTCTTGTACTAATACCTCAAACCCGCGTAATACTGTAGCAGCAGGTTTGTTGGCACGTAAAGCCAATGAGTTAGGTTTAGTGCGTAAGCCTTGGGTGAAATCATCATTTGCACCAGGTTCTAAAGCGGCTGCATTGTATTTGGAAGAAGCAGGCGTACTGAAAGACTTAGAAAAACTTGGTTTTGGTATTGTCGCTTATGCATGTACTACTTGTAACGGTATGTCTGGTGCATTAGACCCAGCGATTCAACAAGAAATTATTGACCGTGACTTGTATGCGACTGCTGTGCTGTCGGGTAACCGTAACTTTGATGGTCGTATCCATCCGTATGCGAAACAAGCATTTTTGGCATCGCCACCGTTGGTTGTGGCTTATGCGATTGCAGGAACGATTCGTTTTGACATCGAAAAAGATGCTTTGGGCACAGATCAAAATGGTAACCCGATTTATCTGAAAGATATTTGGCCATCTGATGCTGAAATTGATGCTTTGGTGAAAGAATCGGTTAAACCTGAACAATTCCGCCAAGTGTACATTCCAATGTTCGATTTGGGAGAGTCGGAAAAATCTGAAAGTCCACTCTACGACTGGCGTCCACAAAGTACTTATATCCGCCGTCCACCATATTGGGAAGGTGCATTGGCTGCGCCACGTACTTTAGCCAATATGCGTCCGTTGGCAATTTTGGGCGATAACATCACCACAGACCATTTATCTCCATCGAATGCGATTATTTTAGACTCGGCAGCAGGGGAATATTTGGCAAAAATGGGCTTGCCAGAAGAAGATTTCAACTCTTATGCAACGCATCGCGGTGATCATTTGACTGCACAGCGTGCAACTTTGGCGAATCCGAAATTGTTTAATGAAATGGTGGTACGTTCAGACGGCACAATTAAGCAAGGTTCTAAAGCGCGTGTTGAGCCAGAAGGCGAAGTAATGCGTATGTGGGAAGCGATTGAAACTTATATGAACCGTAAGCAGCCGTTAATTATTATTGCGGGTGCAGATTATGGTCAGGGTTCAAGCCGTGACTGGGCTGCAAAAGGCGTGCGTCTTGCGGGTGTGGAAGCAATTGTGGCTGAAGGTTTTGAGCGTATTCACCGTACCAACTTGGTGGGTATGGGCGTATTGCCACTTGAGTTTAAAGCGGGTGTTAACCGTAAAACTTTAGGTTTGGATGGTACGGAACTTTATAGCGTGATTGGTAATATTGCGCCACGTTCGACTTTGACTTTGGTGATTGAGCGTTCAACGGATGATGGTAAAAACCAAACGATTGAAGTGCCTGTAACCTGTCGTTTAGATACTGAAGAGGAAGTGTCCGTGTATGAAGCGGGCGGTGTATTGCAACGCTTTGCGCAGGACTTTTTGGAAGGGAATGTGGCTTGATAATTTAAGCTAAAAGTTATTGATATTGTTTATAAAAAGCCCTACTGTTCAGTGGGGTTTTTATTAAAGAGAAATAAGTTGAAATTACCATTTTATGATGAAAAATTATTTGGAAATTTAGCGGGTGAGGATGAAGATTTAGATGTACTTAAGTCTTCATTTTATGAGCACGAAATGTTTAATAAATTTTACGAAGAAGATCGTAAATTATCAATTGTTAGTGCTAGAAAAGGAATGGGGAAATCTGCACTCCTAAAATTTCTTGTTGCCAAATTAAAGAGCGAAGAAAAATATCATAATCCATTAATTATATATGTAAAAGGAAATGATTTATTAGAGTTAGGTGATTTCAATGGAAAAGACCATTCTTATTTAGAAAACTATTGGAAGAAAGTTATTTGTAAAAAAATCATGATAACTCTAGGAGCTAATATAGGGATTGCTCTTAGTAGTGATGATATGACATTAGTTGAAATGGCAGAACTTGATGGGTATAAAAGTAAGAATTTTGTGGGGGGACTGCTTTCAAGATTTAAAAGTAAGATTCCAAAATTGGATATTGAGATAACACAAAATTTTCCTGAAAACTTTAATTCAACTTTAGAAAGATATTTTATTGAACATGCAGATCAAACAGTTTGGATATTGGTCGATGATATAGACTCAAAATTTAAAAATAATGAAGATTATCAAAATCGAGTAGGATCTTTTTTTAGTGCTATTAGATCATTAGCATTCGACTTTAAAAACTTACGAGTAAGAGCAACAGTACGTAGTGATGTTTGGGCTTGCCTAAGGCATCTAGAAGATTTAGATAAGATTGATCAATATATTATTGAAATATTTTGGAATACTAAATTAATGAGGTATATTTTAGCCAAAAAAATACTTAGTTATATTCAAAGATTTAATCCAACTTCTAGAGAAGCTAAATGGCTTTGTTGCACAAAGATTTGAAATGCAAAGCGCCCCTAATTGAGCCAAATTTAAGGCGTAACTTGGGTAAGTGGTCGACCTAATTCCGTAAATCTGTTGAGGACTGCTACACGTGCATGAATTTC
>NZ_VOYT01000016.1:0-52298 GCF_013420145.1 Acinetobacter sp. YH12021 | reverse complement strand
TGAAAGAAGGCGTTGAAATGGTAATGCCAGGTGACAACGTTGAAATGTCAGTAGAATTAATCCACCCAATCGCAATGGACCCAGGTCTACGTTTTGCGATCCGTGAAGGTGGTCGTACTGTAGGTGCTGGTGTTGTTGCTAAAGTAACAGCATAATCACTTTATAGTGTGAAAAAGCGCTCCATTTGGGGCGCTTTTTTTATGGCTGTATTTTGTGTGCTAGTTTCCAGATGGATGAAAGCTTGTCCTACTGTATTGATGGATGAAATAGCTGTTCTTTAAACCTTGAATCAATCTAAAACCATTTTATGAACATTCTTTTGCTGCGGTTTAGTTGCCTTTTTTTCTCTTACATCATAAAAATAATTTTGCTGTCTAATTATTCTTGCTCTTACGTCATAAAAAATCATCGTCTATTTTTTTACTCTTGCGTCGTAAAAATAATTTCATTGTCTATTTTTTACTCTTGCGTCACAAAAAATAATTTCACTTATCATTATTTTTTATTCTTCATGTCCTGAACTGACAACTCACTGTCCTTAACTGCACTTAAATACCGCACAGAAAACCGTAATATGAACTCATACCGAAAAATAAAAAATATAGCGGGTTACAGGAAATGAATGACTTCATTGTTGTAACCTCAGGAGTGAGCAACATGAATGCTAAAGTGAGTATTAGTGAACGTGCAGGGGCGAGTTTTCCTGTCCGTCGAATGAATTTCAACTTTGATGCTGTACCTGAATATTGGATGAGTGGTAATGCAGGTCTAACGCATTTTATGACTGCATTATCTGCGTTATTTCCTGCAGGTGAGAAGTTCTTTATAGACAGTGTACGTGCTGTGCGTTATCACCCAATGCTGAAAGACAATGTAGATTTACAGAAAGAAATCAGTGCCTTCATTGGACAAGAAGCCATGCACACGCATGAGCATGTCGGTTTTAATGCCTCTGCACAGAAATTTGGGCATGATGTTGATACTTTGGATCGTCATACAGATACTGTGATTCAAACTACACGCAAATTTATGGCAAAGTTGGCTAAACAGATTGGCATTACTCAGGAAATGGTAGATTTAACAGCAACTACTGCACTAGAACATTTCACAGCAACGATTGCCTCGCAATTATTAACCAATTCACATATTCAAGAATTGATGACTGATGACACCATGAAAACTATGTGGTTGTGGCATGCGATTGAAGAAAACGAACATAAAGCTGTTGCGTATGATGTATTTGAAGGTGTGTTTGGCAAAGGTCTGAAAGCCTATGCACTACGTACAAGTTCTTTGGTTATTTCGATGCTGACTTTATTTTTTGTACAAAACTATTTTTTGTTGCGTTTACTAAAACAAGACGAGCAGTTGAATTTGGAAAATTTACGCATGATTTATCGTTATGCCTATAGTCCATCTAAAGGGATTATTACCGGCATGGGCAAAGAAATGTTGTTCTATTTCAAACCGAATTTTCATCCTAACGATTTTGATACCACAACATTATTAAATACTTGGAAAGCTAAATTAGGCTTTTAAACTTTTCCCTTTGGTCAGGCAACGTAAGTTGCCTTTTTTTTTGCTCGATTTTTTTGTCGTGAAATCTATAATGCCTACATCTTAGAACAGCACAAGATCATTTCTTATGATTCGTTTAATGCAAGCCCATGATGTCGCCGATGTGGTTGCGATTGAAAATTTGGTACAAAGTCATCCGTGGAGTGCCAAACAATTTGCCGAAGCGGTAGAGAGTTATCACAGTACCGTGATTGAACATGCAGGGAAAGTGGTGGGTTTTTGTATTTTGCAACCTGTGTTGGATGAAGCAAATTTGTTGTTGATGGCGGTGCATCCAAGTCAGCAAGGCAAAGGTTTAGGTTATCAACTGCTAGAACATTCTATTGCAGGTTTGAAAAACCAACCTGTGCAGATTTTTTTAGAAGTACGTGAAAGTAATTTAGCTGCGATAGCCCTGTATGAAAAGTCAGGTTTTCATCAAATTGATTTACGTAAAAATTATTATCCTAAAACGGATGGCACACGGGAGCATGCCATTATTATGGTGAAATCTTGTAGCGATGATTTTGCCAGTTTGTTTAAGTAAATCTGATCGATGCAAAAATAGTATTGCATCATTACATTTTTATTTGATGATGGAGTTATTCCAGCCTAAGGGCAGCGTGGTCATTAAGGAGTTTCCCAATTGCTGCACCTCATCGGTATTTAGGCTGCGGTTAATGCGTCGCCATTGACCATCGAGTAGTAGCTCAAGGGGCCCATATTGCGATTTATAATTCATTTTATTGGAATGTGGTACCCAATAGCCTAAGTAAACATATTGCAGTCCCAAATGCTGTGCCTGTTCAATTTGTTTTAATACCGCAAATGTTCCGAGTGAGCGACGACTTTCGTCTGGGTCAAAAAAGGTATAGACCGCAGAAATACCATCATCTAAATAATCACAGGTCGATACCGCAATTAGGCGATCTGCTTGCCAAACTTCTAAAAAGAAGCTGCTGGTACAACTGTGGATTAAAAATTTTTCAAATTGGTCACGGCTGGCAGGGAACATATCGCCATCGGCATGTCGTTCATTGATATAGCGTTCATACAGCGCATAATGCAAATCACCTGCATCTTGTGGCTTGGTGATTTTGATTTGTAAATCGTGATTGCGTTTCCAAGCTTTTTTTTGGGTGCTGTTCATTTTAAATTCAGCGACAGGAATACGCGAAGAAAGGCATTGGCGGCACAAATGGCATTCAGGACGATAGACAAAATCGCCACTGCGACGAAAACCGACCCGAGAGAGTTCAGACAAAGTCAGCACATCAATTTTATGTGCAGGGTCTAAAAAAACCATCCGCGCAGATTTTTCAGGTAAATAGCTGCAATCGTGCGGCGGGGTAATGTAATACTGCAAATCATTTAGCAGGGATTTTGGGTGATATGAATTCATTTTCAAGATCCCTCTCTGTTATTGTCATTCAAGTAGGCGCGCATACTGCGCTATTGTTTTACTTGAAAATACACTGTCCTGATATTTTTTCCAATTGATTGCAGGTTGTTTTACAACATCTTGTAACGATTTAAGATAGTCTTGGCGAGAAAGTGTACATGCTCCGAGACTGATTAAATGGTCATTGATCAATTGGCAGTCAATCCAAGGCAATTGTTGTTCTTGTCCGAGCAGCATCAAACTATAAAATGCCATTTTGGAGACATCGGTACGATGGCTAAACATGGACTCGCCAAAACAGCCTTTACCAATGCTGACCCCATATAAACCACCGACCAAAAGATCTTGATCCCAAACTTCTACACTATAGCCATAACCTGCTGCAAAAAGCTGACTGTAACCTTGAATGATCTCTTCAGAAATCCAAGTTTCATTGGCATAGCTACGGGGCAAGGCACAATTGCGAATTACCTGTTCAAAGGCATGATTGACAGTAATGCGATAATCCATTTTTTTCATGTTGCGGATTAAAGACTTACTCGGCTGATAATGTTGCGGAATAATCACGCAACGTGGCTCAGGACTCCACCAACAAATAGGATCACCTTCTGAAAACCATGGAAATAAGCCATGTGTATAGGCTTCATATAAGGTTGAAGGGGAAAGGTCTGCACCTACACAAATCAAGCCTTCACCTTCAGGATCAACTTCAATGGGATCGGGGAAAATGAATTGTGAAGCCGGGAGCGTGTGCATATCAATTGCCGTATGAAGTTTTACGATGAACTTGATTTCATCATACCTAAAAATGTCGTGATAAAAAACCGCTCAAGGAGAGCGGTCTTTAAACTTGGACACTAAATTATTCACCAAGTGCATCTAAATATTTTTCTGCATCCAGTGCTGCCATACAGCCTGAACCTGCAGAAGTAATCGCTTGGCGATAAATGGAATCGGCTACATCACCCGCAGCAAATACGCCAGCCACAGAAGTTTGTGTCGCATTGCCTGCAGTGCCGCTTTGTACTTGGATATAACCATCACGCAAGTTCAATTGACCTTCGAACATGCCTGTATTTGGTTTGTGACCAATTGCAATGAATAAGCCAGACACATCAACATCTTGAGTAGAGCCATCAGTGGTTGATTTTAAACGTACTGAAGTTACGCCTGTGTTGTCGCCCAAGACTTCATCAACTTGGTTATTCCAAAGAATACTGATTTTGCCTTCTTTTTCTTTGGCAAATAAATGATCTTGCAAGATTTTTTCAGAGCGAAGTGAATCACGACGATGCACCAATGTCACGTGTGATGCAATGTTAGACAGGTATAATGCTTCTTCAACAGCCGTGTTACCACCGCCAACGACCATCACTTTTTGGTTTTTGTAGAAGAAACCATCACAGGTAGCACAAGCACTTACGCCTTGACCCATAAATGCTGCTTCAGATTCTAAACCTAAATATTGTGCAGTCGCACCTGTGCAAATGATTAAAGCATCACAGGTAAATTCTTCCATATCACCTTTCAGTACAAATGGGCGCACATTCAGGTTTACTTCATTGATATGATCATACACGATTTCTGTGCCAAAGCGTTCCGCATGAGCTTGCATACGTTCCATTAACGCTGGGCCTGTTAAACCTTCAGGATCACCTGGCCAGTTATCAACTTCCGTAGTTGTGGTGAGCTGACCACCCAATTGTAAGCCTGCAATTAAAGTCGGTTTTAAGTTGGCACGTGCAGCATATACTGCGGCACTATAACCTGCAGGGCCTGAACCTAAAATAATTAAACGTGAGTGACGAGCGCTCATGCACAGCATCCTTTTTTTATTTAGAAATTTATGGAATTATACGTGAAACAGGATGAGTTTGCTGTGTGATTAAAGTTGATATTACTGATCATGTAAATCGATTTGAGCTATATAGAAAAAGTTAACAACACACTTCAATAATCTTGCATCTTTTTCTAGGCAACACATGCATAATAGAAGGTCTGTTATAATTTATAGCTTGCTGTGTGGTGAAGCTTGCATCGTGAAATGCAACTTAAATGACACAGCTAAATGAAATACAGACGCTCCGAATCAGGTGGCTTTTTAAGACCATCGAACAAACAAAAAACATTGATGAAGAATTGGCGACAGGACAATATATGACTGCGGTGTCGGGTGCTTATGCACATCGCTTAATAGCGACATTATTTTTGGTCTCTTTTGGAATATATCTGTTCCTTGCAACGGTGACCTATACTCCATTTGACCCAGGTTGGATGCACATTTCCAGTGACACCCAACAGGTTTCAAATGCGAGTGGAATCGCAGGTGCGTGGATTGCCGATTTACTGTTTGGCTTTTTAGGTTGGGCGAGTCTGCTTCTTCCTGCTTATTTTTTTATTGAAGCCTTACAAGTCTGGTGGCCACGTAGTTTTTTAAACCGTCCATTTCGTTATGCTGCACAATTCTTCATTTTATTGGCAACAGCAAGTTTGCTGTATTTATTTTGGCAAGTACCTGCCGATACGTTAGACAATGCCTCAGGCGGCATCATTGGTTTTGAACTTGGGAAAAGTTTATCGCAAATTTTAACCATTTATGGAGCAACACTTTTTTTAGTCGTCTTTTGGATTTTCTTATTTACCCTCGCATTTGGGGTGAAGTGGAACAGAACGTGGGCAACTTTAAAAGCTACACCTGCTTATCTGCAAGATTTGTTCTATCGCAATGTACCTGAAGCAGAATCTGACTTTGACCGTTCTACACCACAGGTGAAAAAGACCGTTGTCGCTGCTGCACCTGTGGTTGCTGTTGAAGTGGCATCAACTGATTTAGAAGCAGCAAGTGAACCCGTGGTTGCACAGGCGAAAGAAGCTGAAACAACTGCGCCACATCCTGCGGCAGAGCGTATGTTTAATCACATGCAGCAACGTGAAGAAGAAGAGCAACAGGCGCAGCAACAGCTATTGGTGCAAGATGAAATTGATGATGTTGAGTTAGAAAAAACCATCGAAAAGGCGCATCGCTTAGAACAAGACAGCCAGCGTATTGTTGCGACAGGCGAAGTGTGGCGTGCTTTACAAGAAAATACCGACAGTCAGCATAACCAAGACATTCATGCATTATTACGTGCTTCTGAAGAACCAGAGCCACATCTACAATCGAATCCTTTTGATGAAGTGCGTCCTGCATCTACGGCATCTCAAGCCACTGCAAAATCTTCGTTAGATTGGGATGATGATCAAATTTTTGATGAATTGCTCGCAGCAGTTCCGCAAGGCAAAGCTGCAAGTGATTTACACAGCCCATTCCAAAACAGCGGGGCAATGGATACTTTAGATGAGTCTGTGACCCAGCAAGAAACAGTGCATCCGCACTCGAATCCTACGGCTCACAATTTTAACGATGATCTCAGCAGATTTGAGTCAGATTTTAACCCGCCATCGTCAAGTGCTTCGAATACGCAAAATCATGCTGTACGCCAAGAGCGCCATTTGCAGCATGATTTAGACAGTTTAGATGACTTGTTGGTGGATGATCTTTTGGGTGATGAGTTACAGCAAGATGCATTTCAAGATCAAGCGCCTGTAGCGCGTAGTACCAGTAGCTATGCACAAAGTTCTGCTTTTGTTCAGGCACCTATTCAGACGGCAGCCACTGCCGCAGTGATGGCAAACGCAGCGACTGCTACACAGGCTGAACAAGCAGAAAAAGTGGCGTTATCCAAAGAAGCATTTATCGAAGCTTGGCAGGAAACCGCAGGCAAACCACTAGACGAAGATGACTTTGATTTTGATGCGCCGCTGACCGATGCACATGGTCGTCCGATGTCACGCGCCATGCAGGTTGCAGAAAAACGTCGTGATTTATCGCCATTACCGGGTTTGGATTTGCTTGATAAAGTCGATCCAAACAAAAAAGTGAACTTCACCGCAGAACAATTATCGCGCTTGTCGGAATTGCTGGAAATTAAATTACAGGAATTTAATGTCAAAGCCAAAGTGGTTGAAGCACAGCCTGGTCCTGTCGTGACCCGTTTTGAGCTGGATTTGGCACCTGGGGTCAAAGCTTCAAAAGTAACCAATATTTCTCGTGACTTGGCGCGTTCAATGTCGATGGCATCGGTACGTGTGGTCGAAGTGATTCCAGGCAAACCGTATATTGGCATTGAAGTACCGAATAGTTCACGTGAAATGGTACGTTTGATTGAGTTATTACAAACGCCTGCTTTTGAAGATCCAAACGGCATTTTATCTATGGCGATGGGGAAAGACATTTCAGGCAATCCTGTGATTACTGAATTGGGCAAAGCACCACACATGCTCGTAGCAGGGACAACGGGTTCAGGTAAATCAGTGGCAGTGAACTCGATGATTTTGTCGATGTTGCTGAAATACAAGCCTGATCAATTACGCTTAATTTTGATTGACCCGAAACAATTGGAACTCGCCAACTATAACGATATTCCACACTTATTGACGCCTGTAGTGACTGATATGAAAGATGCCGTCAGCGCTTTAAATTGGTGTGTCAATGAAATGGAACGTCGTTATAAGCTAATGTCTTTCCTGAAAATTCGTAAATTAAGCGACTATAACCGTAAGGTTGAAGAATCTATTGCCAATGGTGAAGATTTAATTGATCCAACTTGGAAGCCGGGAGATTCAGCAACGCAAGAACGTGCACCGCGTTTAACACCATTGCCATCTATTGTGATTGTGGCAGATGAGTTTGCCGACATGATCATGCAAGTGGGCAAGAAAGCGGAAGAAATGATTACCCGTTTGGCACAAAAATCACGTGCAGCAGGGATTCACTTACTCTTAGCAACTCAGCGTCCATCGGTGGATGTGATCACAGGTCTAATTAAAGCCAACATTCCAACCCGTGTAGCTTTGCGTGTGAACTCGAAAATTGACTCACGTACTATCTTGGATGCGGGCGGTGCAGAAGACCTGCTTGGTCATGGTGATATGCTATTTTTAGGGCCGGGTAAAATTGAGCCAGAACGTGTGCATGGCGCATTTATTTCGGATGATGAAGTCAACCGTATTTGTGATGCGTGGCGTGAGCGTGGCGATCCTGACTATGTCGATGAAATCTTGACGCCATTTGATGAAGAACCATCTTCACGTGGTTTTGAAGATGGTGAAGGCAGTCCAGACCGTGATGTGTTGTATGATCAGTGTGTAGCATTTGTTTTGGAAACACGTAAAGTGTCGACCTCATCTTTACAGCGCAAATTTAGCTTGGGCTATAACCGTGCTGCACGTATTGTCGATCAGATGCAAGAGCAAGGCATTGTGAGCGAGCAAGGAGCAAATGGGAAACGTGAAATTTTAGTGTAAAGCTTTCACTTTCTGTTTGATTTTGAATCAAGTAGTGCTATAAAAAAATCCCGCAATTCAATTGCGGGATTTTTTCTTTTTACACTCAATCTTTTTGGCTGAATTTAGCCAGAGATTGTGTTTAAACAGTTTAAGCAAACTTGGCTAAAACTGCTAAAAAACCATCTTTTTGACGTGGAAATTCAGCAATCACATCGTGAATACGCTGACCTTCAGGATTAGTGGCATTGACATCGCGACCATCGGCAACAAATTGTGTCAATAGACGTTCATAGTCGCTTGGACGCATGTGTTTAAATGCGTGATAGAGTACGTGAAAATCTGCATTCACACCTGCAGGTGGAAGTTGATTCAAATAGGCAAATACACGTTCATCCGACCATGCTTCGTTAAAGGTCGCAGGTTGAGATAATGCCATGGCAATCTCCAGGTATTGTTCTATAAATAAAAAAGGCAAAATATGAGTTCACAAGCGGAAAAGTGTTTTAGTACACTTTATCTCGAAGCATAGCTTCTCGTCTTGCGACGGCAAAGTAAACTTTGTACATCCAGTCCACTCGAAGCACAGCTTCTCGTCTTGCGACTGGGCAAAGCAGTGCTTTGCTATTCCAGTCTCATATTCTGCCCTGATTCAATTTGCTTGACTAATCAGTATTCAGATTATCGCTCTTCAGGCAAATTGATATTCATTTCCAACATTTCAATATTGGCTTCTGAACGCACAGACATTTGAATATGTTGTTCATCGACACCACGCACGTAGCGATTTACCACTTGCATGATTTCTTTTTTCATCTGATCAATTTTGTCTTGGCTTA
The DNA here is from genome assembly GCF_013420145.1 of Acinetobacter sp. YH12021. Taxonomy (NCBI): domain Bacteria; kingdom Pseudomonadati; phylum Pseudomonadota; class Gammaproteobacteria; order Moraxellales; family Moraxellaceae; genus Acinetobacter; species Acinetobacter sp. YH12021. The sequence goes on along the minus strand of NZ_VOYT01000016.1, from coordinate 43,175 downwards.
AGCGTTTACCTAGACCTTGTTCAGAAGCAACAATCACTTTTAAGCGATCTTTTGCTGTTTGTGCGCTAGATGGCTTATCTTCACCGCTAAATAATTTGCTCCAAAATCCTGCCATGTCTACGCTCCAAATAACCGTGCTAACCAACCTTTCGGTTTTGTTTCAATATGACGAAACGGACGTTCTTCACCCAAGAAACGTGCAACTAAGTCATCATACGCCTGACCTGCAGCAGCATCGCTATACAGAATGACAGGTTTACCTTCGTTAGATGCTTGAAGTACGCTCTTACATTCAGGAATCACGCCTAAAGTTGGTACACGTAAAATATCTTTAGAAATGTCGTCAATGGTCAGCATTTCTTGTTTATCGGCACGTTCTGGGTTGTAACGTGTAATACACAAGTGCTTACGCACACGACCTTCATTTTGTTCTACTTTTTTGGTTTTGCTGTCAAGCATACCAATAATACGGTCAGAGTCACGTACTGAAGAAATTTCAGGGTTAGTCACAATAATCGCTTCATCGGCATGGTACATTGCAAGAATGGCACCGCGCTCAATCCCTGCAGGTGAGTCGCAAATAATGTAATCAAACTCTTGTGCCAACTCATCCATAATACGTGCCACACCTTCATCGGTGAGGGCATCTTTATCACGGGTTTGTGAAGCTGGAAGAATATAAAGGTTTTCGATATCTTTATCGCGAATTAATGCTTGTTGTAAACGCGCTTCATTATTTAATACATTCACAAAATCATAAACAACGCGACGTTCACAACCCATAATTAAGTCAAGGTTACGTAAACCCACGTCAAAATCGATAACAACAGTTTTGTGACCACGTAGGGCTAAACCTGTTGCAAAAGATGCACTTGTAGTGGTTTTACCTACGCCACCTTTGCCTGATGTTACGACAACAATTTTCGCCACCGAATCCACTCCTGTTATGGTTTAAATTCCCCTATATTTTTTCGGGGATTTTTGGTGATTATTTATACATTAAAATTGTAGAGCTTCAAATACAAGCTCTTGGTTATCATTTAAGTAAATATGCACAGGTTTTTTAGTCACATGCTGAGGAATATCGTCCGCCACGCAATACGTGCCTGCAATAGATACCAATTCTGCTTCTAGGGAATGACAGAAAATTCGTGCCGCAATATTCCCGCCCGCGCCGGCAATGACTCTACCACGTACACTACCATAAATATGTATATTTCCTGAAGCAATCACTTCAGAACCGCTGTTGATGCCTGCGGTTAAAATAATGTCGCCCTGATGTTGTACCAAGCATTGACCTGTACGCAAAATTTCATCGTGATAAGACGTAATATGCGCTACAGCAGGTGCAGTTTCAGCAACTTGATTTTCCGTCTGTTGCTGTTCTGCCGCAGGTTCAGGTTTTACTTCAACCACTTGTTCTTTGGTGGCTTTCACTTCCTGCAAGGGACGGTCTTGCGGGATGACAGGGAACTGAATAGCACGTGCCTGATCTGCCATAATGCCTTCAGTCACAGCAATTGGCTGTGCTTCTAGGCTAATTAGCAATTGAATTAGCGCAATCAATTCTTGTTCGACTGAACTTTCAATGACCACCAAAACCCCTGGTGGAAATGATTTTTGCAACATTGGGCTTAGTTGCTGGCGGATCGCATCATGATCATTGGTGTCTAAGCTAATGCGAATCGCATTGACCAATCTGCCTTTTATCCGTATGTCAGCCATAATAATTCCTTAACACTTCTAACTTTGCTGGTTGTTGAAGTCATCTTATAAATAGAGCAAATCCTAGAACAAATTGGGTGAATTCTCTAGTTCAGTTACTAAAAATATTTCACATTGTTTTAGCTGAAATTATCGAAAGACCTTTATGAAATATCGTGTTGTTGTCCTTCATTTAAAATTTGTTGCCATTGTTTAACTTTTACTTGTTTGCGAATTGCTTCTAAACTTTCAAATATTGCCGATTCCACTAATTTATCAATATGCTGATTATGTTCAATCTCAATCTGACTAATTTTTTCAGCAATCATTTGATAAGTTGGATTTTGTACTTGTTGATTCTGCTGTGCAAAAGGTTCAATTAAACCTTGGGTGATATTTTCACCCAATCGCTGTCCGATACTTTGAATTTGCTGTTCAATACGTCCACCGACCAATGGAATCAGGCGCAGCAATTGCGTCAGTTCAGGCGTATCTTCAATGGCTTGATTCACCACCAACCCGACATTTTTCGCAATCATGTGACGCTGCATTTGTAATTCTTTGCCTAAGGATTCCTGCAAAATATCGGCTAGGGCAATCGCGAGTAATTGACGATGATGCTCGACCAAATCATCAATAAATTGTTTGTGAGTGGTACTGGTGGTCAATTCACGTTGCACACCATTAAGTACCGTGAGCACCACACGGCTACTCAGTTCTTCCATTAGCAAGTTGTAGTAAAAGTTGCCGCGTTTATACCAACTGTCTGGAATGACTTTATAGCCATGGCTATGCAGGTTGTAACCAATCGCGATGGCACGTAATAAACGTAAAAAACGCAATTGCGGAATAATTGCAAGAATTTCATACCAGTGAATAAACGGGAAAAACCACCAACGCTGATGATGTTTGAAAATAATTGCAATACCCCAACGCACGCCCAACTCTACAATTAAAAACGTGGTAAACCAGCCTTCGGTAATCACCACCCAAGGGCGCAATTCTGTTCGATAAAACTGTAAAATTTCAGGTAGACGAATAAAATCGAACAACCATTCGCCAAAATCACTCATTAAAATGGCATTGGCACTTAAACAGAACAAGTTAAAGATGATTAAACCCATCAAAAACAAGTCATAAGCCAAGGCAATTTTCCATCCCCATGAATCTTTACGCAGGGGATGAAAAGAGGATTTGATGACAGGTTCTTCAGACTTTTTCATGGCGTACCTGAATGGTTATGCAGTCGGAGCTGCAAGTTTTTGTTGCATGCTTTCAATCAATTGATCTTTTTCCAGCCACAGTTCATGCACCCATTGCTGAAAACGCTCACGATATTCAGCATCATCTTCGTAATTGCCGCCCAACACCCAATCTGGAATATTAATTTTGCGTAAATTCACCGCAATGCGCGGCACCTCACCTAACCAAAACTCGCTATAGCCCGGCACGCCATCTGGGTACACAATGGTCATATCTACCAAGGCATCAATTTGATCACCCAAAATATTCAATGCCAAAGCTAAACCACCAGCTTTTGGCTTTAATAAATGTTGATAAGGCGATTGTTGTTGATCATGTTTTTCTTGGGTAAAGCGTGTGCCTTCTAAATAATTCAGCAGGGTAAAGGGCTGACTTAATAACTGTTGGCAGGCTTTACGCGCTTCTTCCATATCGCGGTCTTTCAGCTCAGGTTTTTTGGCAATTTGTGCTTTGCTGTGACGCTTCATCATTGGGAAGCCTAAAATTTTAAAGGCTTGTCCTACAAAGGGAATAAAGATCAGTTCCCACTTGGTAAAAAAGCGGGTCAATGGCATACGGGTTAAGCCAAAATACTGATTTACTGTGGTATCGACCCAACTTTGATGGTTACAGGTCATGAGATAACGACCTTGCATGCTCAGTTGCAAATCTTCATCAATGCTGATATCCCATTGGGTGTTGGGTAATACATGATCAATCAGCCAGTTGTTTACACTGAGCCAACTGTTGGTAATTTGAATATTGGTTTCATCGACCTTACGTGACTGCTTTAACAGTTTGGTTAAGCCCAAAGCCAACACAGGAGGGCCGTGAAAAAATGTACTGCCAGTGATGACTGTACCCACGGTGAGACCTTTTGTGATTTTTTTTAATAAAGGGTGTTTCTTTGCTTGCGATGACATATAAATCAATCCTGAAGATAAATCGTCCAATGCGTCACGTGTTTGTAGATGACTCCAATATAAATGTTGTTTTTAAAATAAAAAAGTGTTGAAGTGAAAGTGTGTAGAAATTGTGATGAAGTTATACCAAGATTTGTACATGATCATGTATATTTGTAAGTAAAAGTTTCTTTATTAACAAAAAATCAATGGTCTAAGTATATTTTTTCATTCAATATTCAGCATATACAACAAAACACAAGTAAGGAGGCATGCCATGCGTGCATTAGCAATTTCGGCAGCAGTCGTAGGGGCAATGGTTTTAACTGGTTGTCAAACGACTGGTAACAACCTTGGTGGTATGGAATATGACAAAACTGCGTTAGGCACAGTAATTGGTGCTGCTGCGGGTTATGGCATCTCTAAAGGTAACGCAAATACAAGCGCACAAAACAACCGTGCTGCAGCGATTGGTGCTGTAGTGGGTGCTGCTGCGGGTGTTTATCTTGACAATAAAGAAAAACAACTTCGTCAACAAATGGCTGGTACAGGCGTAGAAGTAAACCGTAATGCCGATGGTTCTGTTGGCTTGATCATGCCGGGTAACATCACGTTTGATACTAACAAATCAAACATCAAACCAAACTTCTATTCTACCTTGGACAAAGTAGCGCAAACGCTAACCCAAGATAACAAGAGCGGTATTTTGGTAACAGGTTATACTGACAGCACTGGTAACGACGCAATCAACATTCCATTGTCACAAGCACGTGCACAATCGGTTGCAAACTACTTGGCTAGCCGTGGTGTATCAACTTCACGTATTAATGCACAAGGTCACGGTGCTGCAAACCCAATCGCATCGAATGCTACTGCAGAAGGTCGTGAGCAAAACCGTCGTGTAGAAATCAGCATTTATGCAATCCAATAATTTGGCATTGTATAGATTGTAAAGAACCGCCTTCGGGCGGTTTTTTTATGCAAGCAATTTCTAGGGTCTACTCAGCAAATAGACAATGACGTCTAAAGTAGCATTTTAGATTAGTCATCTTTGGCGGAGATGACTATAATCGAGCTCGAACCGAAATAGAGGAAATACTATGACACTGGCAAGTCAGTTAAACGACAAGCAACTTGAAGCGATGAAATACACTCAAGGACCCTTGTTAGTGCTTGCAGGTGCAGGTTCAGGCAAAACTTCGGTGATTACCCGAAAAATTGCCTATTTGGTTAAGCATTGCGGGATTCCTGCGTATCGTATTACAGCGATGACTTTTACCAACAAAGCAGCACGAGAAATGAAAGAGCGTGTGACCAAATTGTTGTCACGTGAAGAAGCTAAAGGATTATCGGTTTCGACTTTCCACACCTTTGGTCTGAATTTATTACGTTTTGAATTAAAACACACGCCGTTAAAAGCCAACTTCTCTATTTTGGATGCCGATGACTGCAAACGTATTCTGATGGATTTAATGCACCGCGATAATTTGTCGGGTGCAGAAAGCAAGGAACTGATTGCCAAAGCCATGAAGATGATTTCAGATTGGAAAAACGATCTGATTGCACCAGAGCAGGCACATACCACCTGCGAAACGCCAGAAGACGTTCAATTTGCGCATTTATATCAACTCTATGAACGTAATTTACGAGCTTACAACGCAGTCGATTTTGACGATTTGATTGTGATGCCAACCCGTTTATTGCAAGAAAATGCTGAAGTGCGTGACAAATGGCAGAACCGTGTCCGTTATTTATTGGTCGATGAGTATCAAGATACCAACACCGCACAGTATATCTTGGTGAAATTATTGGTGGGTGTGATGGGGCAGTTCACTGCGGTAGGTGATGACGACCAATCGATTTACGCATGGCGCGGTGCCAAGCCTGAAAATATGGCCTTGCTGAAAGATGATTTCCCGAATTTAAAAGTGATTAAACTTGAGCAAAACTATCGCTCGACCAGTCGCATTTTAAAAGCGGCCAATACCGTCATTGGCAATAATCCACATATTTTTGATAAAAAACTTTGGTCAGACAAAGGTCATGGCGAAGTGATTCGGGTGATCACTTGCCGTAACGATGATGATGAATCAGAACGTGTGGTTAAAGACTTACTCACTCATAAACTGATGAATGGCAAAAGCTGGAAAGATTATGCGATTTTGTATCGTGGTAACTTTCAGGCGCGCATTTTGGAAACCCAATTACGCCAAATGCAAATTCCGTACAAGCTTTCCGGTGGTCAATCGTTCTTTGCGCGCGCTGAAATCAAAGACATCATGAGCTATTTGCGTTTGATTATTAATCCTGAAGATGACAGCGCATTCTTGCGCATTATTAATACGCCTAAACGTGCGATTGGTCCTGTGACTTTGGAAAAACTAGGGCTGTTTGCACAAGAAAACCATTTGTCATTATTGGCTGCCGCAGGTGATCAGCGTCTGACGATGGCAATTCCGAAAAAAGCCACGACACAGTTGGCAGAGTTTGCAGATTTTATTGGTAATTTTACTCGTAATTTATTGGAAGATGATGAGCCTGTGCCAATCATCCGTCAAATGATGCTCGAAGCAGGTTATATCGACTACATTAAAGAGCAAGCAGCTACCCCTGCGCAGGAAAAAACCAAGCTAGATAATATCGAAGTTCTATATAGCAGCATCCAAAGTTTGATTAACCGTGCTGAAGATGTCGATGAAAAGAATATTGAAAGCGTGATTCGTAAAATGGTGCTGCTCGATATGCTCGAACAGCAACAGGAAGAAGAAGACACCGATAAAGTCAATTTACTCACCCTGCATGCGTCCAAAGGCTTGGAATTTCCGTACGTGTATTTGATTGGTTTGGAAGAAGAGCTTTTACCGCATAAAAACTCAATTGTGGCAGATACTGTCGAGGAAGAACGCCGTTTGATGTACGTGGGGATTACTCGTGCACGTCAGGGCTTAACCATTACTTTGGCAGAGCAGCGCAAAGCGGGCGGGCAAATGAAACAAATGACCCCAAGTCGTTTTTTGGATGAATTACCACAAGATGAATTGGAATGGCTCGGACGTAAAAAAAAGTTAGCCGGTGATGTCGATCCGAAATTACAGGCACAGCATTATTTGGAAAATTTACGTGCTCTGATTAAGCGCTGAAAAACATTCAGCGGTGTTGATGCAAGTACAGCATCAAAGGGCATAATTTATATCGAAATTACATTGAAAATTTAAAAACAGGATAAACTTCATGAAAGTTCAAGTTAAAGTCTTAGATTCACGTTTAGGCACAGAATGGCCAATGCCAACTTATGCAACCGCAGGTTCGGCAGGGTTGGACTTACGTGCTTGTGTAGACAGCAGCACCGTGATTGAGCCGGGTCAAACAGTATTGGTCAAAACAGGTTTAGCGATTTATATTGAAGATACAGGTTTTGCAGGCATGATTTTGCCGCGTTCAGGCTTGGGTCACAAACATGGCATCGTGTTGGGGAACTTGGTGGGTTTGATTGATTCAGATTATCAGGGTGAATTGATGGTTTCGGTGTGGAACCGTAGCCAAACAGCATTTAGCTTAGAACCTGGTGAGCGTTTAGCGCAATACGTTTTGGTTCCTGTGGTACAGGCCAAGTTTGAACAAGTAGATGAATTTGTTGCCACCGAACGTGGTGCAGGTGGTTTTGGGCATACGGGCAAAAACTAAGTTACTTAGGTTTCAGCCTATATCGTTTGGTAAAGTTTTATCTGAAACTTTACCAACAATTCTTGAAAAGTAACGAAAGATGTACTAATAATGACAAGTAAATCACTAGCTCTGATGAGACCATTGCACATCAATTAAAAAATCTAATTAGAATTTTCAAAATATCTCGAGCCAAGATTTATTCACTTTATGTTGGCTCATCTTTGTAGTTGTAAGCCTATGAACAATCCACAAACACTTTTTCCTCAGCATATTTTTCGCGCTTACGACATTCGTGGCAAAGAAACTGTGCTGACCGCGAAATTGGTACACGCCATTGCACAAGGATTGGTGCAACAATATCAACAAGAAAAGCAAACTCAAATTAGTATTGGTTATGATGCGCGTTTAAATAGCCCCGCTTATGCTGAAATTATGCGCCAAGTCTTTCTTGCCCATCAATTTCAAGTGACGATGGTGGGTTGTTGTTCTAGCCCGATGTTGTATTTTATGGCACGACACACGGCAGGCAATGGCATTATGCTTACGGCCAGTCATAATCCAAAATCAGACAACGGCATTAAATGGATTGTGCAGGGCGAACCGCCAACCCCTGAAATGATTCAACACGTGGCACACGATGCAGCGCCATATTATTTAAATACCGATGCAGCACCATCCATCGCCTCACAACACGCCACCAACATTTCACATGAATTTATTGAAGATGCGTGTCAGCAATATCAGCAGGCAATGTTGAACGATATTCAACTGGCGGGCACTTTTAAAGTGGTTTTAGATGGGATGTATGGTTCGGCAGGTCATTGCGCTGCTTTGGTTTTGCAAAAAATGGGCTGTGAGGTGATTGCTTTACGCTGCGAAGCCAATGGTCATTTTCCAGAACATGCACCCGATCCATCACAAGAAAAACACTTACAACATTTAAAAGCTGCGGTGCGTGAACATCAGGCGGACATTGGCATTGCTTTAGATGGCGATGGTGATCGTGTCGTCCTCTTGGATGAACATGCCAATGTGCTTTCAGCAGATCGTTTGCTGTCTTTATTTGCAGAAATGTGTTTAAAAACTCATCCTCAGCATCAAGTGGTGTTTGATGTAAAATGCTCCACTATGGTGCGCAATACCGTGCGTGATTTGGGTGGCGAAGCGGTGATGATTCGCACGGGCAGTACCTTCTTGCGGCGTTATTTGGCGCAGTCGCAAGGCAAGGCTGTGTTCGGTGGCGAATACGCAGGACATTATGTATTCAATGATGGACGTGGTTTTGGCTATGACGATGGTATTTACGCAGCGCTGCGCGTGTTGGAATATTTAAGCCACAGTAATTACAGCAGCCTTTCGGCATTGATGCAGAAATACCCTGAGCGTTGCTGCACTGAAGACACGTATATCAGCACACGGAATATTGAACCGAGTGCGGTTTTAAATGATGTTGAAAGTTCTAGCCATCGCAGTGGTGCAGAATTAAGTAAAATAGATGGTGTAAGACTTGATTTTGAAGATGGATTTGGCATTATTCGAGCATCCAATACAGGCGAATATTTTACGGTGCGTTTTGATGCCGATAATCCATCACGACTGAATGATATTCGCGATACATTTGTTTCCATGTTAAGTGAGCGATACCCTGAAATCGCCCAAGACATTTTAGATGCTCAATAAGGAGAGGCGAATGCCACATCAACAGACTGGTATCGACAAAGCGCAAATTTTGACTGAAGCTTTGCCGTATATTCAACGTTTTGCGGGCAAGACCCTTGTTGTGAAATATGGCGGCAATGCCATGACCGATCCTGAGCTGGAAAGTTCTTTTGCTCGTGATATCGTGTTGTTAAAGACTGTAGGCTTAAACCCGATTGTGGTGCATGGCGGTGGCCCACAAGTGGATTCTATGCTCAAGCAATTGGGACGTGAGTCTGACCGTATTGATGGCATGCGTGTCACCGATCCTACGACTATGGAAGTCGTAGAAATGGTCTTGGGTGGTAGCGTTAACAAATCTATCGTCAATCTGATTAACCAACATGGCGGTCGTGCCATTGGTTTGACGGGTAAAGATGGTAACTTGATTCGCGCACAAAAATTATTGATGCAAAAAACTACTGAAACAGGCGAAGTACAACAAATTGACCTTGGTTTGGTGGGTGAAGTGGTGGGTGTCAAAACCGACGTGTTGGAAATGTTTACCAGCAGCGACTTTATTCCAGTGATTGCACCTTTAGGTGTCGATGATGCAGGCAATACCTATAACATTAATGCCGATTTAGTCGCAGGTAAAGTTGCCGAAGCATTGGGTGCGGAAAAGTTAATTTTGCTGACCAATATTACGGGTGTATTAGACGAAAATAAAAACCTGTTAACTGGTTTGACTACGCAGGAAGTAGATCGTTTAATTGATACAGGCGTGATTTACGGTGGCATGATTCCAAAAGTGGGTTGTGCATTGGATGCAGTTAAAGGCGGTGTAATCAGTGCACATATTGTAGATGGTCGTGTGCCACATGCTACTTTATTGGAAATCTTTACTGATCATGGTGTGGGAACATTAATTACCAACCGTGTCCAAACGCGTAAATAAAACTCTATAAGATGATCCCTAAAAGAGCTTCACAATTGAAGCTCTTTTTTATGTCAAATTTACGGTAAGAAACTGAAATTTTGTTGATTCAGCATCCTTGAAATTGCTTTGCACCTATCCTGCAATCTTAAAATTGTAGTCGCTAAAATCGCGGTCATCATAGTGTCATGCTGCTGTCCTAGTGTAGGAGAAAACATGAGGTATCTATGATGCTACAAAAATTAAATCAGTATCGTCAGCAGTTTAGCTTTCCTATGGTTAAAGTGGGTAAAGCACAGAAAAAAAACAGCAAAGCTACGCAATATGCGTTTGAATGGGTTGAAAATTTAAAGCAACTACAAGAAGTACAGCGCTTTCGTGCACAGCAATTTTCCAAGCAATTTGGCATTGAATTTGAATCGGGTTTAGATCAGGACTTGTACGATTTTGGCTGTGAACACGCCGTACTCAGAGATAAATCTACGGGTGAAATTGTTGCTTATACTCGTTTAAAACTTTGGCAAGGGCATGAGCTAGCCAACAGTTATAGTGCGCACGAGTTTAAAATTATAGATGAGTTAGGGCATCTCTCGAATATTGTCGAAATGGGGCGTACTTGTGTGCATCCACGTTATCGTTCAGGCAAAACACTCTCTATTTTATGGCTGAATTTAGTGCCTAAAGTGTTATGGGAAATGCGTGCCAAACACATGATTGGCTGTGTCAGTATTCGTTTGGAAGGTAATGAAGCACGCGCGTATCATACCCATCAAGCGATTCAACAATTGGCAGAAAATCAACGCTGCGATATTCAGTCACAGCAGCCGTTTGAGCCAAGTTGTCCAAGTCATAGCTTTAGCCAAGATGAACGAATACCTAAACTGTTTGATGTTTATCTGAAAATGAATGCTAAGCTGTCTGAGCAAGCATTTTATGACCGTGAGTTTAACTGTCTAGATTATTTTGTTTTGTTAGATGTGAAACAAATGGCGAAACATTTTATTCGCCAAAAGAAAGTGAAAGCATCTTAACTAGAATAATTAAGCAGAGATTTCTACAGCACTGCATATCTATGAAGTGGTACTGTAGAAATCTATTTATATTTTTCAGATTTGAATTATCCACATGGCTGATGCACAATAATCAGATAATTTCATTATTTGTATAAAGATAAGGCCTTATGTGTCAGTTGCTTGGAATGAATTGTGCGACACCTACCGATATTACCTTTTCATTTCGGGGATTTTCGCAGCGCGCAGGAATCACCTCAGATCATTCTGATGGCTTTGGCATTGCTTTTTTTGAAGATAAAGCTTGCCGTTTATTTGTCGATAACCAGTCTGCAGTGGAGTCACCCATTGCAGAATTGATCCGTAACTATCCCATCAAATCGCGTAATGTGATTGCCCATATTCGTAAAGCGACACAAGGCAAAATTAATTTAGAAAATTCACATCCGTTTAGTCGTGAGTTGTGGGGACGCCAGTGGATTTTTGCCCATAATGGTGATTTACATGACTTTCATCCACGTTTATCAGGTCGTTTTACCCCTGTGGGCAATACCGACAGTGAACGTGCATTTTGTTATTTGTTAGATCAATTGGTAAATCATTTTGGTTATGATGAACCGAGCCTGACGCAAATTTTTGACTTGTTAGCCGAAATTTCTCCTAAAATTGCAGAACATGGCACTTTTAATTTTTGTTTGTCCAATGGTCAGGCATTATTTAGTTATGCGGTGACCAAATTACATTGGTTAGTGCGTGCTTATCCATTTCAGCCTGCACAATTAATTGATTTAGATGTTGAGGTTGATTTTAGCCAAGTCACCACAGCAGAGGATTGTGTGGCAGTGATTACCACTGAACCCTTGACTCAAAATGAAACATGGACAGCATTTCAGCCAGGTGAAATGATTTTATTTCAACATGGACGCCCAATTAAAACCCAAATGACACATATTGCGCGTTTGGAACGTGAGCGTTTAAATCCTGAATTAAGACGGATCACCAAAGCGGATCAATACTAATTTATACGGGTATGTGTGGTTGAAAAATATTCATTTTATTATTGTATAATTCAATTAAATCAAGAATGAAAATGTATAAATTGGTTAATTAATAATTGATTCTTTTAGTCGGGTATTTTTGTTAAAATTTATTTAAATCAATGTCTTGTGTTGTTTTTGTGCGATTTAAACCAATCCCTACCAATTCGCTTCATTTTTATTTATGGGAAATACGGCTACCATTCCGCAATGTGATTAATCATTTATTTCTGTAAGGTGGTCGTATGAAGATGAAATGGGTTCCAGAATACAACACTGGTATCGATGTGATTGACGATCAGCATAAACGTATCCTCGATTATATTAATGAAATTGTTGAAATTAGCGATGGTACAGATCGAGCACGTGTAAAGCAGATTTTAAATAATATTATTGATTACACCCAGTCGCATTTTACGTTTGAAGAATCATTACAAGAAGAAGCGGGTTATAAATACCGCGTACCACATAAACGTGTGCATGATTTATTCATTAAAAAAATTGAGTCTTATCGCGATCGTTTTGAAATGGGACAATCCATTGAAGGCGAATTGCATGAAGTCTTATCAAAATGGTTAATTAATCATATTCAACACGATGACGCCGATTATGTTGGTGCTGTGAAAGAGAATATGATGGGCATTATTAAGGAAAATGAGAAGAAGAAAGGTAAAGGTTGGTTCGCTCGTTTCTTCTCATAAGTCTGAAGCCATAAAAAATGAAAGAATAAAAATTATAAATTTGCGCAGCAAACTGTCTAACGATAGTTTGCTTTTTTCTTTTTTGAGGTTTTGCTTTTCCTTGATGACAAAGGCAAAATAGCCGTAGATTTTTATTAGGACAGCGTCATGCAGGACAATGCTATGTCACGATGGTTATCGCCGCTGATGGCATTTGGTTTATCATTCATTATTATTGCCACACTCGCACCAATGACAGGTATTCAGGTTGAGCGCCAGCTCGACTTTTGGTTGTTGTGGTTAGCAACCATGCTGATTTTGGCATTACCGATTACTTATTTGGAAATTGCCTTAGCCAAACGCTCAAAAACGACAGCATTACAAGCACTTTCAAGTTTAACCCGTGATGCCGATGCTTCTCAAAAATGGCGTTTGGTGGGCTGGCTTGCAGTGGTGTTCATTCCATTTTTAGCAGGCGGTTTGTTGTCTAATGCTGCGCAAATTTTAAATCAATATGCCGCTGCAGACTTGGCTAGTCATGTCTTATTTGTGATTGTGGCTGTTTTAGCACTGGCATTGTCATTAGTTCCGCGTCAAATTTTATTGTTGTGTACTGCTGTTGCTATTGTGGCGGCTTTGGTTTTAGCAATGGTGATGGGTTCAGAACTTCCTGCATGGCAAGTCACCTCAATCGAGTTTAGTGAATGGGGCAGTGCAACCGTTTTGGCTTTGGTGGCCAGTGGTTTAGGCATGGGCTTGTACTGGCAAACCAGTTTGCAGCAAGTACAGCAACAATCTGCAGCAACCTCAACGGTATTGCCAATTTGGATTGCACAGCTATTGGCAGTCGTTGCTTTTGCATTCTTTGCCGTGCAAGCACAAATTCCAGCGTTGGCTTTGGTGGTGGCAACTGTTGCAGCAGCAGCGGTTCTATTGCAATTGGCACGTGAACAATTGGCACAACGTCAAATGGCGGTTGCGATTCAGTGGATTGTATTGATTGCAGCAACTTTGGTTTGGGCAATTCCTGCCATTGGTCCTGTATTTAATTTTGCCTTATTGCTTTGGGGCTTAGTTATTTGTTTGATTTACGCAATTTTTGCAGGCTGGATTATGAAAATCAGCCATTTGCGTAAAGCCATGAACTTTAGCAGTGAAGCCTTTTATAACATTTGGCGTATTGCGGTACGTGTGGTGTTACCTGTATCTATCGTAGTGGCGATGGTGGCGTTAATTGGACAGTGGATCGCATGAGTCAAATGGCGCAGGTTTGGGTGGCGTATGCCACACCCGAACAACAATGGCATGTGGCTGTCGCATTTCAGCAGGGCATGACTGTACTGGATGCAATTCAGCAAAGTGGACTTGTGACAGCAACGACATTGCCTGAACCGTTGATGGTAGGTGTTTTTGGCGTACGGGTTGAGCCGCAGCATGTATTACAAGCAGGTGATCGGGTTGAGATTTATCGTGCTTTGACCATTAACCCGAAAGACATTCGGCGTAAGCGTGCTGAAAAGAACCCTGTAGGGCGCTATGCCAAAAGCAATCGCCTCAGACAATTGAAATGATTTGAAAAACCCCTCAGCGAGGGGTTTCTTTTTATTTTAAAGGGGCTATAGTGGTGGCGCGTTGAGAATCGCTTCTTTCGATCCTGGTAGACCAGGTTGAGATTCTGGGATGGTTTCTAAGCCTTCAATTTTTTGCACGATACCAGTTTGATCGAAATAGATTTTCAAATGCTGACCATGCGCGGCAGGGATCTTGGCTTTTTTAGCATAAGTTCCTGGGATATAATTGTAAATGTAGTCCCAACGTAACGGGTTCATTGGATCGGAAATGGTTGGACTGCCCAGTAAAAAGCGAACTTGTTGGTGACTCATACCGACTTGGACTTTTGAAGCTTGCGCTTGGGTTAAAGGCGTACCCTGTGGAATATCTACTTTATAAACGCCCAAGGTCGAACAGCCTGCGAGCAGTGAAGTGACCAATAACGTCAACATGATTTTTTGCATTTTGCTACACTATCCCAAATTAATTATGATGCATTTGATCCAGTGTTAGATCATACTGCATCTTAACTTTGTTGCATATTCCAACTTTAATTTTGTTGAGAGACCTTTTTACATGCCTATTTCAAATCAAGAATTACGCAAAGCTGGACTTAAAGTTACCCTTCCACGAATTAAAATCCTAGAATTATTAGAAAATTCAAAACAACATCATTTAAGTGCAGAAGACATCTACAAAACTTTACTCGATCAGGGCGAAGATGTGGGTTTAGCAACTGTGTATCGTGTGTTAACACAGTTTGAAGCTGCTGGGATTATTGAGCGTCATAATTTTGAGAACAACCACTCTGTATTTGAAATTATGCAGGAAGATCACCACGACCATTTGGTGTGCTTGAACTGTAGTAAAGTAGTTGAATTTATTAATGATACTATTGAAAAAGAACAGCACGATGTGGCAGAAAAATTCGGTTTTGAATTAACAGGTCACTCACTAAATTTATATGGTTATTGCGATGCGCCTGAATGTCGTGAAGCATTGCGTAAAAAATAAGTTAGAAATACAAAAAAGGCTTCCATTACGGAAGCCTTTTTCTTATCTGTTTTGAGTTTATTGCCCATCAAAGGTGATATTAGATGTAGCATGCAATAAACGGTCGCCACCTTCTTCTGATAACTTGATTTGTAGACGCAAGTCGTTTGGTGAGTCAGCGTGCTTGAGTGCATCTTTGTAGCTAATTTGCTTGGCTTTATACAGATCGTATAAGGCTTGGTCAAAGGTTTGCATGCCCAATTCACGTGAACGCTTCATCAAATCTTTAATTTCGTTTACATCACCTTTACGGATTAAATCTGCAATGAGCGGTGAGTTAATTAAAATTTCAATTGCAGCACGACGTGAGTTACCGTCAATAGTTGGAAGGAGTTGCTGCGCCACAATTGCTTTGAGGTTCAGCGATAAATCCATAAACAACTGGCCATGACGGTCTGCTTCAAAGAAGTGAATAATACGGTCAATGGCTTGGTTGGCGTTGTTGGCGTGCAGGGTTGCAAAAACCAAGTGACCGGTTTCGGCAAAGGCAATAGCATAATCCATGGTTTCGCGGGAACGAATCTCACCAATTAGAATCACATCTGGCGCTTGACGCAGGGTATTTTTTAATGCCACTTCAAATGAGTCGGTATCAATACCCACTTCACGTTGGGTAATAATACAGCCTGCATGTTCGTGTACAAATTCAATCGGGTCTTCAATAGTGATGATATGACCTTTGGAATTTTGGTTACGGTAACCAATAATTGATGCCAAAGAGGTCGATTTACCAGTACCAGTTGCACCCACAAAGATGATAATACCGCGTTTGGTCATTGCCAAATCTTTTAAAATTGGCGGCAGTTTTAACTCATCCATGGTTGGAATTTTGGTTTCAATTCGGCGCAGTACCATGCCAGGTTCATCACGTTGCTGAAATGCACTGACACGGAAACGTGCCGATTTTTCACGGTTGGTGATGGCAAAGTTACATTCACGTGTTTCGGCAAATTCCTTGCGCTGCTTTTCACTCATAATTGAGTTCAGTAACTGCCCGACAATTTCACCTGTCAGTTTGCTTTTGGCAACAGGCACAATTTGTCCATGAATTTTCATGGACGGTTCAACATCGGCAGTAATAAACAAGTCAGACGCTTTTTGCTGAATCATCAAATTCAGTAAATCATTAAAGTCCATCGCGTATCTCGAATTTTAAACTTATAAGAATGATTCAGGCTGCTTCGCAACAGTTCGTGCAGTCTGTGGACTAATTACACCACGCGATACCAAGTTTTTCAGGCTTTGGTCGAGTGTAGTCATACCGTAGTTTGCACCAGTCTGAATAGCCGAATACATTTGCGCTACTTTGTTCTCACGAATCAAGTTACGTACTGCAGGAATACCAATCATGATTTCATGCGCAGCAACACGACCGCCGCCATTTTTCTTCAGCAGAGACTGTGAAATGACGGCTTGTAGAGATTCAGACAACATGGCACGAACCATGTCTTTTTCTTCTGCAGGGAATACGTCAATGACACGGTCAATGGTTTTTGCCGCCGAGGTGGTGTGTAGCGTACCAAATACCAAGTGACCTGTTTCCGCAGCGGTCAGTGCCAAACGAATGGTTTCTAGGTCACGCATCTCACCCACCAAGATGATGTCAGGGTCTTCACGCAGCGCTGAACGCAGTGCTTCATTAAAGCCATGTGTATCACGGTGTACTTCACGTTGGTTAACCAAGCATTTTTTAGATTGGTGTACAAATTCGATTGGGTCTTCGACCGTTAAAATGTGGTCATAACGATTGTCGTTAATATAATCGATCATCGCCGCAAGGGTGGTCGATTTACCTGAACCTGTTGGCCCTGTCACCAAAACCAAACCGCGTGGATATTCACAAATATCCTTGAAGATTTGCCCCATGCCTAAATCTTCAAGTGTTAATACTTTTGATGGAATGGTACGGAATACCGCACCTGCACCACGGTTTTGGTTAAATGCGTTCACACGGAAACGTGCCACGCCAGGCACTTCAAAAGAAAAGTCAGTTTCTAGGTTTTCTTCAAAATCACGGCGTTGTTTATCATTCATAATGTCGTACACTAATTTGTGTACTTCTTTATGTTCTAATGCTGGTAAGTTAATTCGACGAACTTCACCATCCACACGAATCAGTGGTGGCATGCCCGCAGATAAGTGTAAATCCGAAGCGCCGTTTTTAGCGGAGAACGCCAATAATTCTGTAATATCCATGAAAGTCCCCGAGATCAATTAAATCTTAATTATTTTGATAGAATAATACGGCTTTCCATCAGCTTAACCAACTGTTAGTTGCTGGACAAGCTAAAAAAAGATGAATGAAATGAGAAATGCATCAATGAATAATCTGCAGCTTATGCGCACTCAGGTTTTGCAACAAATTCAACAGGCATGCCATTTGGCTCAGCGCGAGCCAAATACGGTGCAATTGTTGGCGGTGTCTAAGACTCATCCGAGTGAAGCCTTGCGTGAAATGTATGCGACAGGGCAGCGCGCTTTTGGCGAAAATTATTTGCAAGAAGCTTTGGATAAAATGCAGGCCCTGAGTGATTTAGAAATTGAATGGCACTTTATTGGGCATGTGCAACGCAATAAAACCAAACATTTGGCAGAAAAATTTGCATGGGTGCATGGGGTAGATCGTTTGATTATTGCCGAGCGTTTATCGAATCAGCGCGATGCTCAACAAGTGCCCCTGAATATTTGTTTACAAGTAAATATTGATGCGCAAGACACGAAGGATGGTTGTCAGCCGAGCGAAGTTGCAGAATTAGTCCGACAGATCAGCCAATTACCGCATTTAAAACTACGCGGTTTGATGGTGATTCCTGCACCTGATCATCCTCAAGCTTTTCAAGATGCCAAACAATTGTTTGATGCAGTGAAAGCACAACATGCACAACCTGAAGATTGGGATACTTTGAGTATGGGCATGTCGGGCGATTTAAATGCCGCAATTGCAGCAGGTTCAACTATGGTACGGATTGGGACAGCATTGTTTGGCGCACGTGACTATTCCAAGGCTTAATTGCTAGATAAACAAAGAATCTGCCAAGATTTTGCAAACATTATCTTGTACGTTTTGGCTGACATGAAATGCGGAATTTTGCGGCTAGTGCTGAAGGTTGGATTTTCTTAATATGAACTTATCGGGAAACAGGGAGTTTCCTAAATAAGAAGAATAAGAAATAGAACAACACGGAAGTGCTTGGTACGACAGGAGTTATACCAAAAACTGAATCTAGAAAGCCTCGACAGGATGTCGAGGCTTTTTTAGTTATGTATGCTGTAAAGCTGTCAAAGTTTTGGCTTGTGTAGATTATTTTTAATAACCTTCACTATTTTTAGAAAGCGCCACTCCCGTCCAGTAAATAGGTGAAGTAGACATTCAAGATTTATTTTCTATCCAGATTCGAATACGGGCAATCAGTAAAAATAGCAAAAAACAGAACTGAAAGAAGCCTGTGAAAATGATGGTCCAACCGCTATTTCCAGGTGTTTTTCTTGCATCCAACTCAATGACTAAAGTGCAGACGGTGAGAATGATTTCAAAAATTAAAACCGCTTTAAAAACCCAAGGTTTAGGGAAACGTATTAACCATGTGAGAAAAATAATACTTAAACTGGGCAATACAGCAAAGAGAATAATCGTTTTTATATCCATAAAATTAAGTACTTAAAGTGTGGGTGATTTTAAAATAAATTCAATACAACTTCATGGAAGCCTAAAATCTGAAATCTCACAGTCATTTCAATAATTCTTCAATCGACAAATAATCTTCAGATTTTAGGCAGTATTGGCTTTAACCCACCACATTGACTTCACTTGCCCCTGCACCCACTGGTTTGACTTGAATTTGCACAGGAATTCGTTCGTGCATTTCCTGAATATGCGAAATCAGCACCACTTTACGTCCCTGACTTTGCAGATGGTCTAAGGCATTCATCACCATGTGCAAGGAAGTCGGGTCGAGGGTGCCAAAGCCTTCATCAATAAATAGCGATTCCAGTTTCATTGAGCCAGATGCCATATTGGCAATTGCTAGTGCCAAAGCTAAAGAAACCAAAAAGGTTTCGCCACCCGATAAAGACAGAACAGGGCGAATTTCACTGTTCATATCTAAATCAATAATCGCCAACCCCAAACTGTCAGGAATACGATGCAACTGATAACGCGAACTCAGTGGCAGCAATTGCTGATTGGCGTATTCCACCAAAATATCCAAGTGATGTTCTTGAGCAATTTTCTTAAATTTCGTACCTTCTTTATGCCCAATTAAATCGTAAATACGTCCCCAGCGGTATTCTTCAGCTTTGATACTTTCAATTTGAGTTTGATAGGTAGCAAAAATCCCTTGATTGGTGCTATTCAGGCGTAGCTGTGCCTCAATCTCATTATAGTTTTGCTGTTGTTTGGCTTTGTCTGTTTGTAGCGCTGCCAGTTGCGTGGTGACCTCGTCAAAACTCAGTTGTGGCTGTTGCTTTAAGTGTTTTTGATATTGCTCTTCCAATGTTTGCCAAGCCGTTTTAGCACTCTCCAAACTGTTTTGTTGTTGCTGCAGCATGTTGCGTATTTGCTGATGTTCGGCATAAGAAATCTGTAAACATTTATCAATGATGCTGGCTTGAAAATGCGTGTGTGTCGCTTGCCACGTTGCAATGTGTTGCTGACATTCAGTGTGTTGCTGCATGCGCTGTTGAATTCTACTATCCAAACCATGTTTTTGCAGTTGTAAGTCTTTTAACACCTGTTCTGCTTGATTAAGTACAGTTCGTTGTGTGCTAAGTGCAAGATTGAGTTGCTGTTGTTGCTGATCTAAAGCCTGCTGCCATTCTTGATAGGTCTGATATTCACATCCCGCATGAGTTCTTGTAAGCTGCTTAATTTGATCACGCAGCTCACTTCCTGCAGTTTTAATCTGCTGCAGTTGTAGGGTTTTCTCTGCATGTTGCTGTTGTAAAAATAGCAACTTTTCTTGCACTTGCTGCTGTTGTTGAGTCAGTTGTTCAATCGTTTTGCTCAGTTGAACTTGCTGCTGCTGCAAGTGATGACGTTGCTCTAACTGTTGTAAGGCATTTTGATAGTATTCAATCGGTTGATTGAGCCAAGCGTGTCTTTGTTCTGCATCTAAAAGCGACAAAATAGGCTGTAAACGCTGAGCGAGGTCTTGGCGTTGTTGAATAGCATATTTGAGTTGTTCTGCCTGCTGTGCAGCATTGCGCCATTGTTTCAGGGTATCGTTTGCTTGTTGAATACTCTGCTGCAAGTGTTGAGTGGATTGATGTGTTGTTGCCCAATGTTGCTGTACGTGTTCAATTTGCTTTGCAACAGGCAGCGCTGCATCCAAATCTAAAGATAAGGATGTTGCAAGCTGTTGCACCAATGTCTGTTGTTGTTCAAGTTGCTGTTGCAGTTCAAGACTGCGTTGTTGTTGTTGATGATAAGTTGCATCGTATTGACTGCGAGCACGCTCCAATTGTTGTAGCTGTTTTTGCGCATGCTCAAATTCAGTTTTGGCCTGCTGCAATTGCTGATCCTGCAATTGGTTTAAAGCGTCACTGAGTAAATTTTCATGCTGAATAAACGGATGTTCATGGCTGCCGCAGACCATACAGGCTTCATTCGGTTTTAATTGGGCACGTAAATCCTGCACACTTTGATGCTGCAATAAACGCTGCTGTTCAAAAATCTGCTGTAATTGTTGCAAGGCTTGTTCAGTAATTTGCACTTGCTGCTGTTGGGTTTGAATTTGAGTCTGTGTCTGCTGTTGCAGACTTAAAGTTTCTTGCTGACGCTGTTGTAACTGCTCAAATAGGGTGGTCTGTTGTTGCCATTGTTCAAGTGCCTGTTGCAAGCGCTCTAAAACATGCACACTCTTTAAAGCATGTTGTAATTGCTGTTGCTCTGCCGTGAGTTGCTGCTCAAGTTGTTCAGGATGTTGATATTGTTTTTCCCAAACCAACAGTTGTTGCTGTGTATGTTGTTGTTGCTCAATTAAAGTATCTAATGCAGATTGGAACAGCGTAGGGTTTTGCTGACGTAGCTGCTGTTCAAGCTGCAAATAATCTTGCAGACGTTGCAACGTAAGGGCTAAATTATCATCAAAATTTGCCCATGCCGCAGTCTGTTTGAATTGCTGTTGTAAATGTTGCTGTTGTTGTTGCTCGGTTGCAAGTTGAGTCGTCAGTTGCTTCAAATTATTTTTCACAGGCTGAATTTGCTGCTCTGCAAATAATTTTTGTGCAGCATCCAAAGCGGTATATTGTTGAAGTTTGCTAGAAATTTCATGTTGTAACTGTGCCGCAATTTCAAGTTGTGGTTTCAATTGTTCAACATGCTGCTGCCATGCCTGAAGGTCTTTTTCCGCTTGCTGTTGCTGACTAATCGCTTGCTGTTGTGCGTATTCCGCTTGTTGCAAGTTTGGTTCAAATTTCAAAAGCTGCTGATTCAGATTTTTTAGCTCGGTATCTGCTTGCTGACGCAAGACAAATTGCTCGCGGATGGTTTGAAATTCATCTAAATGTTTGAGCAATTGTTTTTGAGAGGCGAGTTTAAGATCGGCATCGACTTGAACATCATATATTTCTTTTTTAGCTTGGGTGCTGGCATAGAGTTCATGGCAATCTTTGTGCCATTTCACATCATTTTCATACAGTTTTTCGGTTTGGGTCAGCAAAGCTAATTGTTGACTTAGGTCATGTTGTTGGGTTTCTAAGTCTTTTAGTGTTTCATCGCTGAGGAGCACCACATGCCCCATGACATTTTCAAGATCTGTTCGCTTTTGTTTAATTTCACTAAATTTAACGGCTGCACGTTTACTGACTTCGGTAAAAATTTGCGAATTGGTTAAATATTCAAGTAAATCTGCCCGTTCATGGTCTTTGGCTTTTAAAAATGCCCCAACTTCCGATTGTGCCAATAATACTGCGCGTGTGAATTGCTCAAAACTAAGACCAATCAGTTGTTCTACAATCGGCGTAGCTTCAGAAATTTTTTGATTTAAAACCCGTTGTTCATCTAAGCAGGTGATGGCACGTTCAACTTTTAAATTCCCATCCACTTTATTGTGCGCACGGCGAATTTGCCAACGTGCCGAATAGCGTTTTTGATCAAGCGCGATAAATTCAAGTTCTGCAAAGCCAGAAGTCGTACCACGACGTAAAATATGTTTAGAATCTTTTAAGGAAATTTCTTTGCCTGCGGTATCGGTCAGGCTGCCTGTTGCACCTCTCAAACGTGGAATTTCGTCATAAAGTGCCAAACACATGGCATCCAGCAAAGTCGATTTGCCTGCACCAGTTTTGCCCGTAATTGCAATTAAACCTGCCTGTGCCAGTGGCTCATCTTCAAAATTGATGACATGCGTGCCTGCCAAAGATGCCAAATTATTTAAACTTAAACGTAAAATTTTCATGGCAAATCCTTAAGCTTTATTCTGATCAAGTTCTTGTTGGGCTTCGGCCAAAAGCTGTAAAAAATCTTGGCTCACTTCTGGGTCAGGTTGATAGCCCATTTTTTCCCATAAATCTAAAAATAATTTTTCAGGCGTAGGCGGCTCTAAATCAATTTTTGATTGTTGCACGTTCGAGTTTTCACAGTTTTGAAAGCGTCGTGCAATGCGCAGTAAACGATAGCGGTTGGCAGGCAGTGCTTGTTCAATTTGTTGGCGTAAATCAATGGGTGGCGGGGCATCGCTGATATATTCAATTTCTAAAAAATGCCGTGCGCAAACTTCTGCAATTTCATCTTTTGGCAATTGATGAAGTTTAGTGATTAATTCAGAAAGTTCACAGCGAATCCGAAGCAGCTCTACCGTACGTGGAATAAGCAAGCTTTCATATTGGAAACGCTGTGCATCTGCCTGTAATGGATCAATCCTAACTTCAAGGACTTGGTGTTTATAATTCAGCTCGCTAAATGATAAAGGGATGGGTGAGCCGCTATAGCGAATGTGTGGCTGTCCGACCTGTTGCGGTTTGTGTAAGTGTCCGAGTGCGACATAGTCAATCACCTCATCAAACAGCGCAGTCGATAAGGCTTCTTCATTCCCCACTACAATTGGGCGTTCTGAGTCGGAAGTTTCGCCACCTTGCATGTGTGCATGTGACATTAAAATCAGGGCTTGATCGGGTTGTTTACGGGCTTTGGCTTCTGCAATCAGTTGTTGATGTAAGTAAGCAACCGCAGATTGATTGTCACTGCTATGTTCATTTAAACCTGTAATTTCTGCACTGCGTAAATAGGGCAGGGTCAGACACCATGCCACAATATTTTGCGCAGCGTCATAAATAGGCACTAGGAGTTTATCTAAATCTAATTTTTGCTCGGCTGTTTTACCAATCACGCCCACAGCTTTGGCGTTGAAGCGGTCTAAAAAGGGTTCAACTTGCTCAATGCGATACCCAGAGTCATGATTGCCTGCAATCATTAAGGTTTGCATGTGTGGAGCAAGCACATGCGCATCGGTAAGGAATTGATAGAGTTGTTTCTGAGCGCTCGAAGCAGGATTGACCACATCAAAAATATCGCCTGCTATGAGCAGGGCATTCGGCTGTTTGCTTTTAATTTGAGTTAAGAGCCAATTTAAAAATTCAGTATGTTCATATTCACGTTCATGGTGATGGAAAAATTGCCCCAAATGCCAATCAGACGTATGTAAAAAATGAACAGCCATGCGTGTTCCAATCTTGATGTTGAATTATGGGATAACTTAACATAACTGAGCGCAACACTGCGGCAAAAAACCAGTTTTCTGCTTTTAAAGCGACAATTTAGGTCGCAGAGATTTTAAAGAGAAGGGAAAGTAAAATCTGTCGTGATCTGTATAGAAAAATATAGAGAGTTAAAATACTGATGTTAGAAAGGCTAAAAAAAGACCTTAAAAAATAAAGACCGACGATTCGAGTGATGATGAAATCGTCGGTCAAAGAAAAACTTGCGATACAGTAAAGCTTTGGCTGCTGTTCAAAGCATGACTGTATGCGATTTATTGCTTTAGTCAGGTCACCGAAAATATTGTGGATGCCATACACATTAACGGTTGTTGTGACCTTGTAGCCTATATAACGTCAGGCTTTTGTATTCGGTTGACAATTTCATGAAAAAAAAATCAATTTTTTTTATACTAGGCTGAATCTTTTGTCTGAGTCATCTTTATGGTATCGCTAAGCCGTTATTTTATCTGGTTTTTCTTGTATTGCTTTGTGATGACCTGTATTTGTGGCGTATTGGCT
This sequence comes from Acinetobacter sp. YH12021, assembly GCF_013420145.1. Classification (NCBI taxonomy): domain Bacteria; kingdom Pseudomonadati; phylum Pseudomonadota; class Gammaproteobacteria; order Moraxellales; family Moraxellaceae; genus Acinetobacter; species Acinetobacter sp. YH12021. Next base: position 18,539 of record NZ_VOYT01000016.1, on the reverse strand, counting down.
GCATTATTACCTGCGGGTGTAGGCGGGATTTTAACTGCGGTGCCTTATTTGGTTGCCATGATTTTAGTGCTGTATAAGTTTTTAAAACAACAACACCGTGCGCCGAATGACAAGGAACGCAAGACATTTACTTTAGGATTTAGCCTGATTTTTTGGGGCTATAACTTGGCGTTTTTATTATTAGGTTTGGCGATATTTTCTCGCCAAAACCCAAGCATTTGGCAAGATTTTTTACAGTATTTGCAACAGCCGCAATTTATGAGTGTGGTGGTGATCATGTTCTTGTTGATCGCAATTCCATTGTATCTGCTGACCTATTGGTTTTATGGTAAACAGGCACAGCGTATGGCAGTTAAAATGTTTGGCTGATAAAAGAAGTTGTTAATATCTGATTTTCTTCAAATATACATGATCAGTTATGTGATGATGATTTGCTTAGACTTGAACATTCAGTCTAAATCACGTATAGCTAAAACTATATTTTTCATCATGCTGAGATTGGAAGATGCATAAACCTTTGGTACTGGTAACAGGGGCAAGTGGTTTTATTGGTTCACAATTGTTGCCGTTTTTATTGCAACAGGATTATCGGGTGGTGGGGCTAACCCGACAGCCCAATCGAGTATCCAAACATCCACAATTACGCTGGATTCAGCAGTTAGATGAACTCGACACCGACCAAATTGATTATGTGATTAATTTGGCGGGAGAAAGTATTGGGCAGGGCAGATGGACAGCAGCACGCAAACAAAAATTGCTTGATAGTCGAGTTCAGACCACACTGCACTTATATCAATATCTTGAAAAGCGCCGTATTTTCCCCAAGTGTATTATTTCAGGCTCGGCAGTGGGGTATTACGGAATTGACCCGCAGGAACAATGGTCAGCAGTATGTACCGAACACAGTGCAGCACAAGATATTTTTATGTCGCAGTTGTGTCAGCAATGGGAACAAGCTGCGTTAAGCTTTAGCCAGCAAAATACTAAAATTATGCGTTTGGGTGTGGTGTTTGGACACGGTGGCGGCATTTTACCGCAAATGTTATTACCAATTCGTTTAAATGCCGTCGGGCGGATTGGGCATGGACGGCAGCCTGTTGCATGGGTGCATATACAAGATGTTTTACAGGCCATTCACTGGTTAATGATGCAACCTGTAGACGCCAAAATTTTGAATGTGGTTGCACCTGAAAAAACCAGTCAGCAAGACTTTGCTGAAACCGCAGCTCGGCTTTTAAAACGTCGTCCATTTTTGGTGTTACCTGCTTTTGTCTTGCGTTGGTTATTGGGCGAGCAATCGCAATTGGTGCTGAATGGGCAATATGTCAAACCACAAGCGTTAGAACAAGCAGGTTATTGCTTTCAATATCCAAAACTTGAACAGGCGCTAGCGGCTTGTCTGGGTGCATCATCCTCTACTTAAACAGAGGATGCTGCTGAGTGTTATGCACAGATTGAGGTGGGCTGTAACTGCTTTGGATCATAAGCGGCAGGATCAACAATCGTTTCTTGCCCAAGCATGAGCTGTCTTAATAACTGCGCTGAAGCAGTGCCCATACATAAGCCATTACGGAAGTGTCCGAAATTCATCCATACATTATTTAGGCTTGGCACTTTGCCGATATATGGCACACCTGTAGGCGAGCCTGGACGTAAACCCGCCCATTGTTTCACAATAGGGAACTGTGCCAATTCAGGCACCATTTCAAAACAAGCCGTTAAAATATCTTGTTGGGTTTGCGGGTTTGGTGTGGTGTCAAAACCAACGTGACGCATACTGGAACCGCATAGCACATGCCCATCTTGACGTGGAATCAAGTACATCACCTTGTTCATGCACATGCTTGGCAACCATTGTGCAGGGGTTTTAAATAACACAATTTGCCCTTGTACAGGCTGTACAGGAATCTCTAAACCCAGTTGTGCCGCCCAGTGCTGTGACCATGCACCTGTCGCAAGCACGATATGATCTGCACGATGCAAGCGACCATCGGCAGATTGAATGGCTTGAATACGATCTTCAGTGATCTGAAATTGCTGAATTGGGCAGTGTTCAAAAAATCGCACGCGCGGATGTTGTTTCAAATATTGCGTGAGCGATTGTAATAAACGCGGATTGCGCACATTGGCAAGTTGTGAGAAATACAGGGCTTGTTTAAATTTGGGGTGGATATGCGGGTTAATTTGTTCGAGCTGTTCCCGATTCAGACATTCAGCTTGCTGCATCGGTTCATGATGACGTTCGGCATAATTTATACCAATCTCAAAATCATCTTCATCAAAAATCAACATGCCTGTTTCATGGATTTCAAAATCAATGCCTGTAATAGGTTTGAGTTTTTCATTCCATGCTTGGTACTGCGGTTTGGCAAATTGGGCTAAGTCATTGACCGCTTGAGGATAACGCCATGGATACATGGGAGAAAGAATTCCACCACCTGCCCATGATGCCGCTTGTGCTGCTTGTTGTTGATCAAAAATACTGATAGAGCAGCCCTGCTCTACCAGTTCGAGTGCAGACAACAAACCGCTGATGCCTGCACCAATGATTGCGATGTGCATGAAAGTCGCCTGTTTATGCCATATCTTTAAGTTTGAGTGCTGCTTCTTCGGCAAAATATGTCCAAATACCATCTGCACCTGCACGGCGGCAACTCATTAGCGATTCAATAATCACACTGTCCGACAACCAGCCATTTTGAATCGCGGCAGCAAGCATGGCGTATTCACCACTCACTTGATAGACAAAGGTTGGCACACCAAAGTTATCTTTCACTTCACGTACGATGTCTAAATAAGGCATACCTGGTTTTACAATCACCATGTCTGCACCTTCTTGAATATCCAGTGCAATTTCATGCAAGGCTTCGGCGCGGTTGCCAATATCCATTTGATAATTGTATTTGTTGCCGCCTTTGAGGTTGCTGGCAGAACCGACTGCATCACGGAATGGGCCGTAAAAGCTAGAGGCGTATTTGGCTGAATAAGCCATGATAGAGGTATAGATGTGCCCGTTGCTTTCCAACGCCTGACGAATCGCACCAATACGGCCATCCATCATGTCACTTGGCGCAACCACATCTGCACCCGCTTCGGCATGGCTTAAAGCCTGTTTAATTAGACATTCAACCGTTTCATCATTCAGGACATAGCCTGTGTCATCAATAATGCCATCTTGACCATGAGTGGTGTACGGGTCGAGTGCGCCATCGGTAATAAGTACCATCTCTGGCAATTCTTTTTTCAGCAGGCGTAGTGTGTTTTGCACCAAGCCATCTTCACGCCATGCTGCTTCTGCGGTCAGGCTTTTATCTTCTTGTGGCGTGACTGGAAACAATGCCAGTTTAGACACACCCAGCTGCATTAAACGCTCGGCTTTTTTGAGTAATAAGTCTGCCGATAAACGCTGAATATTCGGCATGCTTGGAATATCTTGGGTTTGATTTTGTCCCGGTAAAACAAATACAGGATAAATCAAGTGATCTGTGGTTAAGTGAGTTTCGCGAACCATGGCGCGTAATTGATCATTTTTACGGATACGACGCATACGAGTGGCAGGAAATGCAGGGCGATTGAACGTATAGGTCATAAAAATCTCACTGATCAGTATTAAACTAGACGACTATTGTAGCCCCTTAAATTTCATTTGGGCATACATTGGCTGTTTTTATTGTTGGTAAATTGAGTTGTTTGGACTTTTGGGCACGTTATGAGTAATGCAGAGAAAAATTGGACTGGGAATATACATTTAGGCGCGAAAGTCGATATTGATGTCGTGCTAAGACAATTGGTCAATGCATTTAATGGATCGCCATTTTTTCAACACAATGGCATGAGCATGCGTGTGGTAGATGGTCAAATTGAAGCTTATATTGAGATGCAACCGTATATGGTGGGCAACGTGGCTTTCCAAATTTTACATGGTGGTGTTGCTGCAACCATTTTGGACAGTGTGGGCGGTATTGTGGCAATGGGGGAGTTATATAAACGGACAGAACCTGACGATTTGCCCGATACCATTAAAAAAGTCACTCGTTTGGCTACCATAGATATGCGAGTGGATTATTTAGCACCGGGACGCGGCAAGTATTTTATTGCCCGTGCGGAAACTTTGCGTTTAGGGCGTAAAGGCTGCACCATGCGTATGACGATGGTCAATGATGAAGATAAACCAATTGCAACGGCAATTGCGTCTTATGCCTATTAAAATCTAAGGTAGGGCGCGAACAATTGTGTTTTGCATAATTGGATGACTGTTTATTTTTGATTAGTTTATTGTTTTAAACATATAAGGAGTTGAGTGATCATCTCCTTTTTTTGTGTGCATGAAGAGTTTTTTGAATTGTGACAGTTTGTAGCGACTTAAGTTTTCTTTAAGTTTAGATTTCTATCTTGAGCATTGAGTTATTTTCTATCCAATGTGATGCACATGATCAAATTTAATTTTGATGCTCAATCATCCAGTCAAACGCATTTTCTGGATGCGAATTTTCATCAGCAAAAAAATAAAAAACAATTCAACGGGTATGCATCTGTAGCGCAGCCGTATAAACCACAAACGAACCCAAAACAGTTGAACCTAGAACAGCCACATTTAGATGTATTACACAGCTATGCCTCGGTGATTCAAGCACACACAACAGCACAACATTTAAATGTGACAACTGTGACCCAAGATGCTAGCAAACAACGCTTGGCATTAGAGCATTTTATTCGAGATAAATACCAAAAAGTCCATCAGGCATCCATAAATACTTTTTTAGATACCTTGTTTGCAGGCTATGTAAACCACGACATGCAAGTGGTGATTGGCATGCAACCATTGGGCGCAAACCAAGCCTTTTTGGAACAGTATTTAGGTGCACCCATTGAAACCATTTTAACCCAATTGAGCCAAGTGCCTGTAACGCGCGCGCAGATTGTTGAAATTGGCAACTTGGCAGCGCAAGACATGAGCAAAGCCAAATTGATGGTGGCTTTTTTGGTCTTTCACTTATCGCAGAACAATGTGTCGTGGGCAGTTTGCACAGGAACAGCAGCAGTGCGCTATGTGTTACAGCAAATGGGTTTGCATTTTCAGGTACTAGAAAAAGCCAACCCCGAAGCCTTGGGCGATGCACAGCATCAATGGGGCAGTTATTACCAACAGACGCCTTATGTACTGGCGATTGACGTTGCAGCAGCGTTGGCGGTCACGCAACAGCAATATTGTTTTTATGCCTAAGGTCATGCAGAAAGGCGGAAATTGAAAGATGAATGAGTTATTTGAAAACCTGAATCACTATGCTCAAACAGACCCTGAGCGTGAAGCAATTGTGACGGCACAAACCACACTGAGTTATGCCACATTACAGCAACGGGTTGAGTTGCTCAGTGCAGAATTGGCAACTTATCAAGTACAGCGTTTGGCGTTGTCGGGTGTGAATCAGGCCGATTGGATTGTGGTCGATTTAGCCGCACGTAAAGCTGCAATGACAGTCATTCCTGTGCCTTTATTTTTTACTGCTGCACAAGTGCAACATTTACTGCAAGACAGCCAAGCGGAGTTGCTGTGTATTTTGACGGATACTGCACAAAGCGATACTCCGTCCAATGTTAACTCGGCTATTGGAAATACTGCTATTCCAGAAGCTTTGTTGGAGATGATTGATGCAGTTCAGGCACAGGTTTTGCCACCATCAGATTTATATCAAGGGCAGTTGTTTCGTCTAAGCGTTGAAACAGCACAACCGCATTTATCCCCAAATTCTGCTGAGCAGCCTACAAAAATTACTTATACCTCGGGCAGTACAGGTACACCCAAAAGTGTGTGTTTGGCAGAAGCCACCATCAATTCAATTACACACTCTTTAAGTCAGGCATTACAAAGTAGCCAGCTTGGGCGGCATTTGTGTCTAATTCCATTTGCAACATTGCTTGAAAATATCGCAGGCGTGTATGTGCCTTTTCACATGGGACGTGCAGTGGTGGTGGGTGAAGTCAGCCAGTTCGGTTTGCTGTCCAACCATGAGTTTGATGTTTCACGCTTTGTCGATGCCGTGCAGCAATATCGCATTGAAAGCGTGATTTTATTGCCGCAAATGCTCAAAGCGATTGTGGAATATATCCATCAACACGGCGATTTGGGCTTGCGCACTTTGAAGTTTATTGCCGTGGGTGGTGGCAAGGTGTCTGCAGATTTACTCAAGCAGTGTCAGCAATTCAATTTACCTGTTTATGAAGGTTATGGTCTGTCTGAATGTGCATCGGTCGTGAGTTTAAACCTGCCTGAAGCTCGCAGAAGTGGCAGTGTTGGCCGCGTATTACCGCATGTTCAAGTCGAAATTGCTGCTAATCAAGAAGTGGTGGTCAAGGGCAATGCCATGTTGGGATATATGCATGAACTTGGGCGTGAGCAGGATGCGGTATCAGCCGATATTCACACAGGCGATGCAGGTTATTTTGATGAAGATGGCTATTTATATATCACGGGGCGTATCAAGCAAATTATTGTCAGCAGTTTTGGGCGCAATATTTCACCAGAATGGGTTGAATCGAACAGTTTGAGTGAGCCTGAAATTCAACAGATTGCCGTGTTTGGTGAAGCGCAGCCGTCATTATCTGCAGTGATTTATGCCGAGGAACATCGTTCAGATGCGCAATTGGCAGCCGCGATTTATCGTGCCAATACCCGTATGCCTGATTATGCCCAAATTAAACACTGGTGCCGTGCTGAACAACCTTTTTCTTTAAATAATCAGATGTTAACCGATAACGGAAAATTGCGTAGAGCAGTCATTCAGCAACAGTATCAGACAGCTTTGGCACATCCTACAACGTATTTAATGGCTGATCTTGGAGATGTTTCACAGATAGACATACCTGTCAGTCATCAATAGAGATAGAGAGAAATCACATGAATATTGCACAACAGCAATTCAAACATTCCCCACAACAAATTAAAGATCGTTTGGTGGAGCACGGTTGGGTTTTACTTAGAAATGAACATTATGATGTGAATGCGTTTAGTGGGCTGATGAGCAATATTTGCCAAAAGCTGACCTATGACCCTGCACGTGAAAATGTGACCCGACAATCGCAAAAAGTAGATGCAGGTACGCAGGCAATGGGACTGCATATAGAAAATGGTTCAACCCCAATGCCGCCTGATATTATTGCTTTTTTTAGTGAAAAAAGTGCTTCGCGTGGTTCGCAGACTACTTTATGTGATGGACATGAGGTATGGCAAAAACTGCCTGACACACTGAAACAGAAATTTGCTGAACCGATGACCATCAGCCGTTACTTACCTAAAGTAATGTGGCAAAAGTATGTGGCAAAAGTATGTGGCAACTGCACTCAATATTGCCGATGCTGCACAGGTCGGGCAGCGGGAACTCGCTCATTTTATTGAGATGATTCCTGGACAACGGATTCGTCCTGCGCATGATGAAGGTGTGCAGTATGACTTGAACATGCCGATGATTCGCCATGACAATTTAAAAGCTGTGCCTGCCTTTGCCAATACCTTGTTGGGGCCTTCTTATAATTACGAAAAGCCGCGTTTTTACTTTGCCGATGGCAGCGAAATCCAAGCAGAATTATTGGAAGAATTGGCAGAGCGTTGCGAGCGTGAAACCTCAGAAATTGACTGGCAAGATGGTGATGTGGTGCTCATTGATAACAAGCGCTTTATGCATGGCAGACGTGAAATATTGGTGCCATTAGAAGATCGTAAACTCTATATTTGTATGGGCTTGGGACTGAATCTTGCATTTTTATAATTGAGTTGTATCGAATATCTTAAAATTGAGAGTATCTTTTATGTCAAATTTAACTGCGGTGATTTTCGGGGCAACAGGCGGGATTGGTCATGCGATTGCGCATCATTTTGCTGAAAAAGGCTTAAACTTAATTTTGGTTGGGCGTAAGCAAGACACCTTGCAACAACTAGAGCAAAGTCTGGCGCAGCAGTATCCTCAGTTGCAATTACACAGTCTGCGTTGTGATTTAATTGATGCCAGCAGTCGTCATGATTTTATTCAGGCACTTGCCGCATTAAAACAGCCGATTCATTACTATATTAACAATGCAGGCATGAATGATTTTCGTCTGTTTGCGCAGCAATCACAGGATACCATTGAGCAAATGATGTTGGTCAATGTGGCTTATCCGCTGCAACTGATTCAGGATGTGATTCCATATATGTCGGACAGTCAGCCGAGTCAGATCATCAATATTGGCTCGACTTTTGGCAGCATCGGCTATCCTGGCTATGTGAGTTATTGCGCCAGTAAGTTTGCCTTGCGTGGTGCAACTGAAGCGTTGGCGCGAGAGTATTGTCAGACTGCCATTCGTTTTAGATATTTCTCCCCACGCGCGACCAATACCAGTATGAATAATCCCGATGTGATTGAAATGAATATCAAAATGGGTACAAAAGTGGATTCACCTGAATTTGTGGCACAAGAACTGTATCAATTTTTACAAACAGACCGTCAATCCTATCAGGTCGGTTATCCTGAAAAAGTCTTTGTAAAACTTAATCAGTTGATGCCTAGCCGAGTCGCAGCTGCCATTCAAAAAGATTTAGACACCATTTATGAATATGCAGATCAAAGCAAAGCGTCCTTTATTCAGCAAACTTCCGCCTCATAAATGATATTTTTTGCGATAACGCCATAAGGTGGTTCGGCTAATGCCCAAGGCTTGTGCCACCAATTCGGTTTGCCCCTGATATTTTTCTAGTAAATCCTGCAGCGTGTCTTTATCTACTTTATTGTTGGTTTTGATGGGCAGCTCAATAGGTTGTGGCGTTGGGGTAGCTGTGGCGAGTTTCAAACTGGCATGTACAATTTCATCGGGTAAATCGTGTTGATCAATTTCAATTTTACCTGCCGACATGGTCAAGGCATACAGCAAGGTGTTTTTTAATTCACGCACGTTGCCTGGCCAATCGTAATTGATTAATACCTTCAGTGCTTGCTCGGTCAAATGTGGCGTGACCTGAAACTGGGCTTGTTGTTGCAAAATAAATGCTGCAATTTTAGGGATATCTTGTTTACGTTCACGTAGTGGTGGCACAAAAATTGGAATCACCCGTAAACGATAAAGTAAATCTTGGCGAAATCTGCCTAAACGCGCTTCTTCACGTAAAGCGCGATGGGTTGCGGTAATAATTCTGACATTCGATTTAATCGCTTTTTCACCGCCCAAAGGGGTGAATTCGCCCGTTTCTAATACCCGCAATAATTTAGCTTGCAGTTCCAGTGGAATTTCTGCAATTTCATCTAAAAATAAAGTACCACCTGCAGCACGTTCAAACACACCTTTATGCTCACGAATTGCCCCTGTAAATGCACCTTTCACATGCCCAAACAATTCACTTTCTAAAATATTGGCATTTAAAGCCGCGCAGTTAATCGCAATAAAGACTTGTGCATGCCGTTGGCTACGTGCATGTACTGCTTGCGCCACCAACTCTTTACCACTACCAGATTCACCACGCACCAAAACAGGAAACTCAGTAATCGCTACCCGTTCAATAATGGAATACATATGCTGCATTTGTGGCGAATCACTATGGAAAAACTCCGCCAAACTATTTTGTGCTTGGGCAGATGGGGTGAGTGTTTGTGATGACACTGTTGCAACGCTAGGCTGCAGAAAGAATAAACATCCTGTGAAATCGGCTGTATGGACACGAATATTTAAGCTGTGGTAGTGCCATGCCTTAGCACTATTCGGGAGTTGCAGCAGACCTGTCTGTGGTTGTGATGCTGATTGTGATTGTAGTTTTAATTTCAATAATTGGTTTTTTAATGTTTTACCCGTAGCTGCAGAAACAGAAGCATCTTGTGCATATTCATAAATCCATGTTTGAGCAATGTCGTCATAAACATAGAGCAAACTGTCTGGACAAAGTTGTTGTAAATGAAACAAAAAGCTTTCAAGACTGGCTTGTTGTTCAAAGTCATGTATCGCATTCATGATGTTTCATCTTTTGTTTCATTATTGATTCAATTGAAACACAAAATGCAACAGATGTGAAACATGGAGGATGATCTAAATTAAATAATATCTCTTAATATATTGTATTTTATTAATATATTTAAAATAGATTAAGTTGGCACTATATTTGCAAAATTAAGAATAACAAAATATAAAACTCAGTATCTATCTCATGATCTTTCATCAATTTTTTGAAGCTGACAGCTCGACCTATACTTACTTATTGGCATCTGAACAAACCCGTGAAGCGGTGCTGATTGACCCTGTAATTTCAGAGGTTGAGCAATATGCTGCTTTTCTAGAACAGCATGATTTGCAATTGGTGTATAGCTTAGATACGCACGTACACGCTGACCATATTACTGCTGCCAACGAACTCAGAACACGTTTTGGTTGTAAAACTGTATTACATCGTAATTCAGGTGTGGTGTGTGGCGATATTTTCATTACCGATGGCAGCGCCATTCGTGTGGGTGAATTATTGATTGAAGCACGTTATACCCCAGGTCATACCAACGCCTGTACCAGGTATGTGGTCGATGGCATGGTATTCACTGGCGATGCATTGTTAATTGATGGTTGTGGTCGTACTGACTTTCAGGAAGGCAACCCAGCGACTTTATATGACAGCATTCATCTACAAATTTTTAGCTTACCTGATGACACTTTGGTGTACCCAGGGCATGACTACAAAGGGCGTGTGTCTTCTACCGTTGGGCAGGAAAAACGCAATAACTCGCGTTTAGGACAAGGGCGCACCAAAGCGGAATTTATTACCCTCATGCAGAATTTAAAACTGCCTTATCCAAAACATATTGATGTGGCTTTGCCTGCCAATAAAGTTTGCGGCAAGTAATGCTTGCACAGCACAACACAGTGATGGAATAGGGGAAAATACGCATGTGGATGTTAATCCTAGAAGGCTTGGCGATTGGTACTTTGCTGGGTTTGACAGGGGCAGGGGGCGGTATTCTTGCCGTTCCTGCTCTTATGGCAAGCCAAGGCTGGACTGTGGCGCAGGCTGCACCCGTGGGTTTATTGGCAGTCACTTTGGCAGCTTTGGTTGGCACAGTTGAAGGCTTGTTCAAACGTATTGTGCGTTATCGTGCTGCATTGTGGATTGCCTTAATCAGTATTCCATCTGCACGTTACGGGGTGCATTTGGCAGGTATTGTCCCGCCCATTTGGTTAACACTGGCGTTCAGTCTGGTCATGTTTATTGTGGCGTATCGTATTTTCTTTAATAAAGTCAACGACCAAATTAATCCACCGTGTAAGGTAAACCAAAACACAGGACGCTTAATTTGGAATGTTAAAACGGCGTCTTTGCTTGGTGGTGTTGGTGTAATTGCAGGCTTGCTGACGGGTTTGTTGGGTGTGGGCGGTGGTTTTATTATTGTGCCGTTATTGCGTAAATTTACCGATTTGGATATGCGCAGTATCGTCGCAACCTCTTTGATGATTATTTTCCTGATTGGTGGCGTGAGTATTTCAGCACACGTTTTAGATGGCTTTCAGTACCCAATGGCAGTCACCATCACCTTTGTTCTGGCGTGTATTGTCGGGATGTTACTTGGACGTACTTTGGTACATCGCATGAATAGCAATACTGTACAAAAGGTATTTGCTACAACAGTCATTGGTGTTGCGCTCTACCTCATTTATACAGCGATTATGGCTTAAGTCTAATATTTGGATACTATGTTTTTACTTTGAACTGCAGTATTGTGAATAGGTAACGTATTGTTAAGTGTAAGAAAAAGCACTAGACCTAGACCAAATTAAAGATTAGTTTAGCTGTATAAGATGACAAGGAGCCAAGAATGAAAAAACATTTATTTTGTGTGGGTGTCGAGTTCCGCAAAGCATCCGATGAAACAGGCTCTTATGCGTATTTGACCGCATATTTAGGCGCAGATGACTTACATGAAGCGATTGATCGCGTTCAGAAACAGCTGGAGCAAGAAGGCAATAAAGTATTGTTCGTTCGTGGTTGCTGGGTTGTCGATGCCGATTGTGATGATGGTTTCTGCCCAACTGAAGAAAGTAATGCTGCCTCTAAAGCAGACCTACTGTTCAACGATGAAATCTATTATGGCAAATTGCAGCAATGGTCAATCAACAATGGCTATGAATACTGAGTAAAATGTTGGCTGAGTAAGATGCCGATGGGTTCAGTTTACTGACCTGTGAATATTTAAAAAACCGCGTTTGAATGATTCAAGCGCGGTTTTTTTATTCTTCATCAACCAAATGAACAAGTACATATTTTTCAAACCAGATCGGAAACTCTCCTTTAAAATCTGGATTAATGATCAATGTATCTCCGTTAGTCACTTCACAGATATAAGAAGCCATATTCTTGGTCGCATTACTTGAGTTATCAAATAAATACGCTCGGTCGGATACTTCAATCGCATCAATCAACATGTGCATAGTGCGGAAATAGCGTTCACGGATTTTAATTTCTTCGACTGGATGACCACCATTTTTCACACGTTGTTTAACTCGGTCCACATTAATATCAGGGTCCTCAGTCGTCACAAAGTATAAATAGGTACGATAGCCTTGCGTTTTAGCATCTCGCAAAAACTCGATTTTACTCTCATGAGACATTACGGTTTCAAATGTAAATCCAACCTTAAGCGTAAGTAACTCTTTACGGATGACATCAAGAATTCGGGCTGCGAGGTAGGAATCAATCGTGTTCCCGCTTAAGTCGATTAAGCTTCCATCAATCACAGGATCTACTGAGAGGAGAGGACTTTTGCTTAGAGTACCATCTGCATTTTTTAGTGGTCGACTTGCTTGAGTAAGATAATCAACCAATATGTTTGCATTAATGCGTATATCAAATTGACTTAGATCAAGAATGGGTGTGGCTTTAAGATCGCGCTCAAGGTTGTCAGCATTCAAAAACAATTTAGATAAACGGCTATCTAAACCATTAATCATCGTACTTTTGCCCGATCCATTTGGACCCGCAAACATTCTGATTCGAGGTGTTTTTGGCAACATAAATTATTCTGCAGTAGCCTCTATGTTACGTTTTCTAATTTTAAAGGTTCTGCGACCATTAAACTGGCGGGCTAGATCAGGGTTCCGACCAGATAACTGTTTGATTAAAACTGGTTTGCCATTCGGGGTTTTGCTGACTAAGGCATCATTTTCCACATAAAGTACTCGATCACTGTGAGCTACTGCAATGAAGCGTTCACGCAAAACGTCAGCTGCAGCTGTAGCGATTTCACTTTCATTGGTTCGGTTTCTAGTTGACATATCTAAAACCTCTAGGTGATTAAGTTTCATGGTTAGCGCGTCAATTCTTGGATTAAGAATAAATTGCTCTATTTAATCAATATATGCGTATTTTGATTAAATTCCAAGAACAGTATGAAGCTAGTAAGTATTATATTTTTGCATTTCTGATGCTATCAGAATACCACATCAACCGTTTTTTAGCATTGTGTCGCATGTAACTTGAAATGCAGATATTTTATTGCTTTTGATATTGAGCTAAAACATCAGTTTCCAGCGCTGAAAACTTTAGAGCCTACTTAAAAGGACGTCCTTCGCCTTGTTCTTCATAAGTCACACCATCTCGAATGTGGTACAAGCGTTTAAAGGTAGGGATGATTTTATCGTCATGTGTGACTACAATAATTGCAGTTTGAAATTTTTCTGCCATTTCGTGTAATAAGCGAATCACGGTCATCGCGCGTACACTATCCAATGGTGCAGTGGGTTCATCGGCTAAAATCACAGGCGGTTGATTAATCAAACCACGTGCAATGGCGACACGCTGTTGTTCACCACCAGACAATTGCCCAGGCATGGCATGTACCCGATGCTGCACATCGAGCGCCGTTAAAATTTCCAATGCGCGGGCGCGGGCAATGTCATTGGCTACGCCTGCTAACATCGGCAGCAGCGCTACATTATCCAAAACATTTAAAAAAGGAATTAAGTACGGGGTTTGGAACATAAAACCAATTTTATCGCGGCGTAAGGCACTTAAGTCTTTGACTAACCAACGTTGATCAAAAATCACCTCATCGCCCAAAGTCATGCGTCCTTCGGTAGGATCAATCACGGCACCTAAACATTTGAGCAAGGTGCTTTTACCCGAACCTGAGGGGCCAATCAGCCCAACCACTTCACCGGGTGCAACCTGCATTTTGACATCTTTTAAGGCATAAAAGGCATTGTCACCTTGTCCAAAACGCTTTTTTAAACCTTCAATTAAAATGCCGTGTGTCATGTTATCCCCCAATTGCTTCGGCAGGGTCAATGCGCAGTGCCATCCGAATTGCAACCAAACTGGCTAACATGCAAATCAGCATCACCGCAATAAATCCAAAAATAGAATCTTGCGGAACCAATAAGACATATTTCGGGAAATATGGTGCGGCAAAGGTTGAACTGATTTTACCAACAGCAAACCCAATTAATCCAAGCGCGAGTGCTTGTTGCAAGATCATCCAAGCGATTGTGCGATTGCGTGTGCCAATTAATTTTAAGACCGCAATTTCACGAATTTTGTCCATAGTCAGGGTATAAATAATAAATGCCACAATCGCGGCGCTGACCAAGGCCAAAATCACCAAAAACATGGCAATTTGTTTGGCGGATGTGGCAATCATTTTGCTGATTAAAATGTGTTCCATCTGCGGGCGGGTATAGACTGTTAGTTGTTGCCAACGCTGAATATGTGCTGCTGTTTCTTCAGCTGAAGCACCTGCATTTAAACGGACTAAAATAGCATTCACATAACGGTTGCTACTTTGTGCATTGAGTACGCTTTCAAGCAAGTCAGGATAAGCAGGGCGGTTATAAATTGGGTTTACTGCAATTCGTCTACGGTCTTGTAAAATGGCAGCATTGTCCTTTTGGAATTGCGCCTGTTGTGCATCTTTCAGCGGAATAAAAATCATCGGGTCACCACCCGAAGACACCATGCGTCGGGTTAAACCCACCACGGTAAAGGTGTTACGACGGATTTTAATACGATCACCCAACTTTAATCCCGTACTCATGTCGGCTACGGCTTCATAGTGCCCGCGGGTCAATTGACGTCCTGCCAATAAATGTGGCGGCCACCCCAAGTTATTCCACGCATGTTCACCTGTTTGAATCCCGACCACCATCGAGCGAATATCTTTATCTTGATGATGCACTTGCATGGTTAAATAAGTAATATTTGAAGCATGCGCCACCCCGGGCATATTCATCACGCTGCGATATAAATCATCACGCACACTTGAAGGTTCTGCATAAGGGCCAAGTGTATCTTGCTGCACTACCCATAGGTCAGCACCACTGTTATTCAGTAGGGCTTTGGCATCATCTACCATGCCGCGATACACGCCAGCCATAATTAAGGTCACACCAATCAGCAAGCCGAGTCCAAAGCCAGTAAATACAAATTTACCCCATGAATGGAAAATATCACGACCTGCCAGACTAATCATTTAGCTGCTCCTGCAAGTTGCTTGACAACCCGTAAACGGTTTTTGGCATGTAGGGGTTTTTCACTATACAGCACCACTTGATCATTTTCGGATAAGCCTACGAGCACTTGCACATCGCCCGCTAAATTTGAACGTCCTAATTGAACTTCAACAAATTGCGGCTTTTCGGCCACAACTTTCCACACGCCTACTTGGTTATTGATACGGTGAACTGCCGCATTGGGAATGGTTAAGCTGCGTGCCAATGGTGCGAGGCTGATGGTGACTTCTGCTAACTCACCCAAAGGCGGAAGAGGCGTTGGAGGTTGATTAAAAACCACTTTAGCTAAAATTTCTTCGGTAATGGCATCGGCACGAGGTTCTACCCATAACACATGACCTGCCAAAGCATTATTTTGCCGTGAACGTAAATGAATTTGAGCTGGTAAGTCAGCAGCTAAACCAATCGCACTGGATTGATCGAAACGGGCATTCATCCAAATGGAGTTAGGATCGACAATTTCTAGTACTGTTTGACCTGCCACGACTGTTGAACCCGGTTCTGCATAACGTGCAGTGACGACACCTGCGGCTGTGGCCACTAAATTTAAATTATCGCGCTGTGCTTGTAAGGTGTTTAAGTCTGCGCGTGCTTTATTGAGTTCTTGTTGCATCGCGCTGAGTGCCGCCGTTGCCAAATCGAGCTCTTGTTGTTTAATGGCTAAAGATTCTTGGCTGGTGGCATTGATTTTGGCCAGTTGTTGATAACGCTTGACTTGTTGCTGCGCAAAATTTTGACGGATTTGAGTGTCTTGTTGCTGAGCGGTAATTTTTTGGATTATCGCACGTTGAGCCAATAAACGATCTTCTAGATCGACAGGATCCATTTCGCCTAACAGTTGTCCTGCTTGTACGTTATCGCCAATATCTACTTTTAAGTTTTTTAAGCGACCTGCTGCAGTTGGGCCAATTTTATAGTTATAACGCGCTTCAACGGTAGCTATGCCAAACAGGCTAGGTTGAATGGATTGATATTTGGCTTGCGTGAGGGTGACGTTGACAGGGGCAAATGGGCCTGTGCGTAAGACTACGTAAATTAACAATAAAACCAAAGCTACAATGACCACAATCACGGAAATCGTTCGCTTGCCTAAGGGAAATACCTGCATGTGTACTCCGCATAATTTTTTATCAATTAAGGAGAATATAATCTATTTTGTTATTGTGCGGGAGAGTTATTCGGTTTGGGGGATGAAAGCGAAAAATGTTTGGAGATGAATAAACCGTCCAATAAAAAGGCTTAAATCCTAAAAGTGGATTTGAACCTGTATTGTGCAAAAGTGAGCAATCCTGATCATTTTTCGTGAAGTTTTACCTCAATTTGATAGTCGTCTTGGGTCACTTTAATTTTATGGTCTTTATATTTACGTTTGCTTGGCGAGAGTGCAGAGCTAGTCACTGCCTTATGGAAATCACTATCTGACATGAAAAAATAATAAGCCTTATAGCCCAATAATATTTTCTCAATTTTATTGCCTTTAGTCTGAGCATCACTGATCAATGAATTTAGATACTTTAAGCTGATGTTTGCTGACATTCCTGAACCTTAAAATATAAAGTTGAATTATCACATGAGGAAGAAGCAAGTCATATTACAGATTGATGACAGTTGCATTTAGAGTGTGTTTACTCGTGGTAAACGATGCTCAAAAGTTGTGGGTCAAATTGACCCAATTTTGACCCAATTTATTCAAATTTGGGTCAATTTGTTCTGGATAGCATTGGACGCTAAACCCATAAAAAAAGCCCTTAAACATTGAGTTTAAAGGCTTTTTTAGTCATATTTAGTTATGTAACTTCATATGAATTTAAGAATTTGGTGGGGTGGCGTCAATTGAACTAAAATCATAATCACATGATTTATATTAGTTTTTCAAGTTAAATAAAATCATGTGATACATATAGTGATACAAAACAAATAATTTTATCTATTCCGACCATTATCAATGTTTAGTTCAACTATCCTTCACGCCTACTTGTTTAAAGATTTCTAATTACCGTCAATATCTGATTAAAGGTATAAGCATTCTCTAGATCTGTTTGTTTTTCAAAAACCATAAAATACTTAAATCGGTAATCAGATGAAAGAGTCATTGAATTTGATAGATTTGCCCAAGTATTGCCTAACTGAAGTTTATACTTTGAGTCCGATCCATCTAGCATATTACCTTTTGTTTCTAGCAGGATGATATGTTTGCTCTTAGTCATAATAATAAAGTCAGGGTAATGATTATTTAAATAACCATTTATCGCAAAACCTTTTCCTCTATTTAAATTACGATGCCACCAATAAATATTGTTTAATCCAACCAATTCCGCTATGAAGCTTTTTTCTAAGCTATTTGCTTCAGCCTCCTTCTCATAAAGTTGATATTCATAAGTTAGTGGTAGAACTGAAGGGATAGATAACTTAGGAGATAATTTAAATGAAGGTTGAGCTTTTATTTGAGAGCTACTCACAAAAAATTTAAATTGTTCAGAAGCGAAGCTATTCATCAAACTATCAATTTTTGCTTTAAACAAAGATGCAACTTTAGGTAAGTTTTTAATTGATGAAATACGTTGCTCTCTAGTCCAACTCGTAGCAATTTTCCTTATATAGGATCTTAGATCCGTATCATCAACTGGATAGAAAGTTTTTTTTGCAAAACTATTAAAAATAGAACTTTCTATTTGATTAATTTGGCTTGTATCTGTCATTTGGGCAACTTGTTGTATTAAGTCTTGAATGTCTTTTTGCTTTAAACGACTAACAACCAAAGTGCTATCATTACCGTTTTCGGTTTCATCAACATTCAACTGCCAAATATCATTCTCAATATTTTCAATGCTAATATTTGAGTCCTGATTAGCTAATTTAAAATCCTTTAACAAAAAGGCTCTCTTTAGTGGCTCATTATGGTCTTCACCACGGCTTTGTTGCACAAACCTATCTGTAAAGGCTTTTTCAGCGATATAATTTTCAAATGAAGAAGCCTACACACAAAATCTACCGCACAACCAATTGGCCCGCATATAACCGAGCACTCATGAGTCGCG
>NZ_VOYT01000015.1:0-52777 GCF_013420145.1 Acinetobacter sp. YH12021 | reverse complement strand
TTAAAGACCTTTAGAATTCTTGCTGAACGTTATCGCAATCGGCGTAAACGCATGGGTTTACGCCTTAATTTGATTGCTGCAATTTACAACATGGAATTGATTAAAAAATGATTTTTGCAAGAGGTCTAATGACACGACATATCAATATGGTTTATATACCAACATTGGTTCAAGCAATGCTTTTGGTTATGGCTATGCACAAAACAGTGCCGAAGAATATATGATGGATGCTAACCCAGTTTATCGTAATGCGGGTGTCTTAGTATTTGATCCAAGTGCAAACTTTGCTGTGGGAATGCAACAACGCAGCAGTAGCAAAGATGTCAGCATGATTTTGCAATAAGTGATCAGTAAATATGGACAAAGATTTAAGTTTTGTTCAGCTTAAAAGAACTGATACGAATATTCAATTTACAGTTTTTGCTTTTTTATCAGCCTCCTTCAAGACCTCGTGACTTGAAGGAGTTTTTTTATTCATTCATAGTGAGTTTAATCAGTATAACGATAAACTTCTTTCATAAATCGAAAATGATCATAAGCAATAAGTCGAATTGATAGTGAAAGTCCCTTTTCTTGCGCTATATAGCCGCAAGAGGATGAGGGGTGTGGATTTATGAAAGAACTCTGATACACGAGATAATGATAAGTTTAAGGCAGGACGCGGTACAACGTCGCAAAACATTGTTCTGCTTTTTCATTACTACAGAAATTAATGGTATGCGCATTTTTCCATTTTACAAAATATTGTGAAATATCCCCTGTTTGGTCTTCCTGATATCCAGAACAATCCACTTCATTATTGTCATATTTAACTTGCAAAATTAAAGCAGGTAAAGAATTTGCAGGGTCTTGTGAAGGTTGATAATCATACACGCCCGCAGACCATTCTTGACCGCTTTTAATCACCACATCGCTATTACTTTTAAAGTTGTAGTATTCAATACATTTACGATTATTTGGGATTTGCATACCCCACAGCCCCACAATTTCTGGGCGGGTCACCACACGAAATTTATTGGTGGTTTCTGCTGCTACTGGCGTTAACTTGGCTGAATCTATTGTTGTATTTTCATTTGCAATCGCGCAGACAGAACATAAGCTTAAAACTGTGGTTAGATATATTTTTTTCATACATTTATTTAAAGATATAAACCGTTTAGACAACTTAGCATATTTTTAATCCAAATCTGCAAGCAAAAACATAACACAACAATTTTATTTAACAAAAGTGTGACTCAGTTTACATTTAATCGACTTTGTAGGTAATGGTTATTTGATATGATCGCGTTTCTGTTGTGAGTGTCACACTCATTCAAGTTTTTTTCTTAATTATCAACCCATTGCAAAAGTGAGTTTAGTACTTGCAAAACTTTAGCATACCGCAAACTATATCTTCGACTCAAAAGCAAATATTTGCCTTTGGGCTGCTTGCCGTTGTGGTATTTTTTGCTTGTTTATTGGGTATTTTTACTCGCCCGCTTAGCTACTTTTCGTTTTTTTGGCCAACCAACGCCCTCTTGTTGGGGCTACTCATTCGCTTTCCATCTTTAAAAAATTTTGGTGGAATTTTGGGTGCTTTTTTTGGCTATATGGGCGCCGATTTGGTCACAGACAATACTTTCCTGATGACGCTAGGTTTAACGCTTTCCAACTTTGTAGCTGTTTTTAGTGGGTTGTTTTTCTTTAATTTTGCCCGCGCTAAACTTCCAGCGAGCAATAATAATGTGTCAGAGCTATATCCACATATTATTGCTGTAACTTTAGGCTGTTTCTTTGGGGCTTTATTTGCCATTCTTCTGCTGCCAAATTTGCCGCACACCTTTATGTTAAAAGAAAATCGTTGGATTGATTTTTTTACTTGGTGGTCTGGTGAAATTTTAAATGCGGTAATTGTCTTACCTTTAATTTTGGCTGCCCCAGGCTGGTCTAAATTCAAAAAACTTATAAATAATCAATATGCTAAAGAAACTCAAATTCAGGATATCTTGCCCTTTTTTGCATTACTGATCTCTATCGCCTGCACCCATATTTTCTATGGGCCAGGCGCACTATTATATCCATTGGCTGCATTAATTTGGGCAGCTGCCAGCTATCAACTTTTTAATTTGGCACTGATTAATAGCTTGGTCTGTTTAACTCTGTATCACAGCGTCACAGGCTTGTTTATAGATCAAGTGAATTCGAGTTATTTAACCACCATTATTTCTATTCGTGTGGGTTTAATTATTTTAGGTCTTGCCACGTTAATTTTATGTGTGATTAGCCAAAACCGAAATCAGTTGTATAGAGAAGTATTGTATTTGGCAAATCATGACAGTTTAACCGAAACACTGAACCGCCGTAGTTTTACTCAGTTAAGTGAAAAAGCTTTAAAGCATAAAAACAATCATTCATTGTCTTTAATTATGTTAGATATCGACGATTTTAAAAAAATGAATGATCAATATGGGCATTATGTCGGTGACCGTGCTTTGCAACATCTCTCTAACATCGTTAAAAGCAATTTACGTGATCACGATTTATTTTGTCGCATTGGTGGTGAAGAGTTCATTATTTTGCTGAACAATAATAACTTAAATAAAACTCAACGCATTGCAGAACGTATTCGTATGTGTATTGAACATCAAGCGTTAAATTTAGAAAACCTTGAACCCATTCATTTTACAGTAAGCATGGGCGTGTCACATACACACTTACCCACCAATCTCCCTTTACAAGATTTAATTATTCAGGCAGATCAGGCGCTATATCAGGCAAAAATGCAAGGTCGTAATCGGGTCATTCTTGCTTCTTAAACAAAAATAGCATACAACATCAATTTGACAATACAGATTTTCAGGATTGAAATGAAACTTGCAGAATACCTCCAATATGATGCTTTAGGCTTGGCAGAGCTCGTTGCCAAAAAGGATGTTCAGGCCTCAGAA
This sequence comes from Acinetobacter sp. YH12021, assembly GCF_013420145.1. Lineage (NCBI taxonomy): Bacteria > Pseudomonadati > Pseudomonadota > Gammaproteobacteria > Moraxellales > Moraxellaceae > Acinetobacter > Acinetobacter sp. YH12021. The sequence goes on along the minus strand of NZ_VOYT01000015.1, from coordinate 49,850 downwards.
TTATTAGATATTGCGTTACAACGTGCTGAACAAACCAATCCACAATTAAATGCCATTATTATTCCTATGCATGAACATGCACGGCAGCGCACACAAACAAAATTAACAGGCCCATTTGCAGGTGTGCCCTTTTTAGTCAAAGACTTATTTCAACAATATGCAGGCTATCCGACTTCATTTGGTTGTCAGGGTTTAAAACGTGCGCATCATCTTGCAGAACAAAATGCAGAAATTGTAAATCGTTGGGAAAATAGCGGAATCGTTACCTTTGGACGTACCAACACGCCTGAATTTGGGATTAAAGGGATAACCGAGCCAGATGCTTGGGGTGCATGTAAAAATCCATGGAATTTGAAACACAATAGTGGTGGTTCTTCTGGTGGTTCTGCGTCTGCAGTTGCGGCAGGTATTGTGCCGATTGCAGGGGCAAGTGATGGCGGTGGTTCAATTCGTATTCCTGCGTCTTACTGTGGTTTGTTTGGTTTAAAACCAAGTCGTGGACGCACCCCGTGGGGGCCACAACTCAGTGAAGCCATGCATGGTGCAGCGATGCAACATATTTTAAGTAAAAGTGTACGTGACAGTGCGGCAATGCTCGATGCAACGCATGGCGCAGATGGTCATTCACTTTTCAAAATTGAAGCTCCTGAACGCAGTTATTTAGATGCAATTCAGCAAGCGCCAAAAAAATTAAGAATCGCATATTCGACCCAATCTCCGATTGGTACAGCTGTTTCACAAGATGCCATCAATGCCATTCAAAAAACCGTACAGCTTTTAGAATCTTTAGGGCATGAAGTGGTTGAAGACCGTCCTGCTATTGATGGCATGCAATTGGCCAAAGATTTCATTACCACATGGTTTAGCCAATTTGCTTATTTAATTGCTGAAATTCAAACTCGCCTGCCAAATCATTCCGATAATTTTGAGCTAGACTCTTTGGCTTTGGCTGCCTTTGGCGCAAAAACCACGTCAGTAGATTACATTCGCAATTTGAATAATTGGGGGGTATATGTCACACAAATGAATCAATTCTTTGAGCGTTATGATTTATACCTCATTCCTGCAACAGCTTCAGTTGCACCGAAAAATGGCGAAGTGAAAACCCCTGCATGGCAAAAACCAATTTTAAAAACACTATTACATGCAGGTAAAGCACATTGGTTAGCGCAAGGTAAATTGGTCGACCGCATTGTCAAAGAAAACCTAAAATGGGTGCCATTTACTCAACTTGCCAATATTACAGGGCTGCCTGCAATGTCTGTGCCTTTGTATTGGAATAAAGATAACTTACCATTGGGTTCGCAGTTTATTGCGCCTTTTGCACGTGAAGATGTGCTTTTACAACTGGCTGCACAACTTGAAACGGCTCAACCGTGGTGGCATCAATACGCTAAAATCCGTATTTAATGTAGCAATCAATTAGTAAGAAGCAAGCAAACTATACCCATCCAACTTTGCTTGCTTCTATTTTTGATAAAAGAACGGTATCACTGCAAAATCACCAATCTAGGCTTTGGTATCACTCGACATTGACTGCGATTCTAATTGCTTTGGCAATCCCCAAATAAAACACAGACCAACGAGTGTAGATAATCCTGCAAAAATAAAAATCCATTCGCCTGAAACAATATCCCAATAATGCCCTGCCAAAATACTCCCCAGAGCAACACCTAAACCCCACATGGTACTGTAAAGTGCTTGCCCACGACCTTGTTGCCCTGCAGAAAAGTTTTGAAAAATCACCCGCATGGCAATGATATGAAATAATCCAAAACTAAAGGCATGGATGCTTTGTGCAAAAAAATGTGCAAAAAATATGGATGGAAATAAACCAACTATCACCCAACGTAAGCCTGTTAAAATTAAACATACGGCAACCAGTGAACGCCAAGACCAACGCTTTAAAAACAAACTCGCATAGGCAAACATAATGATTTCAGCAACCACCCCGACAGACCACAATAAACCGATCTGACTTGTGCTAAATCCTGCCTGACTTAAAAAATTACTATAAAAACTATAAAATGGTGCATGCGAAAACAGTAAAATCAATTCAATTATAAAAAATGAATAGACTACTGGGCGCTTTAAAATAGGCAATAAGGGTTCAAGTTGTTTTTGTGCAATGGGTGCGGAGCTTGGTTCTTGAATACTGAATGACCATAGAAATGCCAGTAAAGAAATACTGAGTAGCAACATCGGTAACATGGAGATTGGTATAATTTCCAAAATAGCACCTATGCCAAAAACCCCGACAATAAAACCTATAGAGCCCCATTTACGCACTTTGCCATAGAGTTCCGCACGTTTCTCGCCCAACCAAAACAAAGTCACGCCTTCAAATTGTGCCAAAATTGCGTTTTGGAAAAAGCTAAAAATTAGCATGAGTAATGCAACAGACTGAAAGCTATTCGGAACAATAAAAATCAGTAACCAAATACTGGCTTCCATCCAAGTTGCGATGCGCACCAAAAGCATCCGTTTGCCTGATTTATCGGCAATCCATCCCCAAATAAAAGGCGCGAAAAAGCGCGTTAAAATGGCAATAGAAGATAAAACACCAATTTCCTGATAATTAAAGCCCTGATCTTCTAAATACAGGCTCCAAAAAGGCAAAAACGTCCCAACAATTGCGTAGTAGAAAAAGTAGAATCCACCTAGTTTGTGTTGAATTGGAATAGGTTGCATTAGCTTGCATATCCTTGCATTTTCAATAACTTAAAATATTCTAAGGTTGCATAGCATTGCATTAGTTTGTCCTTAATTGCAGTTCAACTGTCTACAAATCAGTCTACAAACTTTAAAAAAATATTTTTCCTAATTTTTTGTAGACCGCAGCATAAGACACAGATGTTCTTAATTTTATGATTAAATTTGATGAAAAGCACGTTGCATTAAGTGAGGTGATGGATTGATGGGGTTATTAGTGGTTTATGTCGCACTTCAAGTTTTACTCTGCCATGCATATTCCAACTACCTAGCCACCAAAAGCCTATCAAAAAAACTTAGACAGCCTTTGTGGAACTCTTCGTTAAAATTTATTTCAGGGTCGTCTTTTTCATCGTCGCAATTATCTGCTGAGGGTAAGTCATTGTACTTGGCATATAGATACCCATTACATAGCTCGGTGCGGTATTCATGCCCGCACTCAGGGTCTATTCTTCGGGTCTCTTCTGCTTTAAGTGTGAGTAAAGTGCCAGCGATAAGCAAAGCAAGAATGGCTAAAACCAAGTGACTTAGACTCATTTTAATTATCCGATTTTATTATTATTGCTTTCAATAATTTATCACCTAACTTTCGTTTGTTCAAAATAATTCAGACAAACACTACTTGAAAGCCTGATCTATTTATAGCTATTCTATATGCGCAAACTTCAAACACGCCATGTAGCGTAGGAGCACATAATGTCAAAAAAACTGCCGATTTATTTCTCGGATGACGCTTGGTCATCACTTCAACAAATTATGGGTCCTGAGGGGAAACCTAGCCCTACAATCAATGCAATTCTCGAACAAATCACGCTGCTTGATCGTCATGGCTTTACGCAAGTGTCACCGCGTACATGCGTAAGCATTCCAATTGCATCTGAATCCATTCCTGCAGGTTTCCCATCCCCTGCCCAAGACTACATTGATAAAAGCATCGACCTAAACGAGCACCTTATTTCAAATGCTAATGCTACGTTTTTAAATACGATACGTACCACATCAATGGTCAATGCTGGGCTTGAATATGGCGATGTAGTCATTGTTGACCGTAGTAAAGAAGCCAAACACCGCAGCATTGTGGTTGCATTAATCGACCAAAAAGACCTGACCATTAAGCGCTTAATGATTACCGCCCAGATGTCAAAAGCTGAGTTGATTGAGCATTTTGGTGAAGACTACGACCCTGCCACTTTGCCCGAAGCTTGGCTCAAGGCAGAAAGCCCTGACTATGACAGTATTTATTTAAAAGATGGTCAAACATTTGAAGTTGTCGCTGTTGTGACTTGGAACTTAAAAAACCTGTCTGTCTAAAACAATAAGAAGAATAAATCATGAAAAACGCAAATCGTGTATTTGCGCTCATTGACGTGAATAACTGTTACGTCAGCTGTGAGCGTGTATTCGATCCATCACTAAACAACAAGCCTGTTATTGTTCTATCAAACAATGATGGTTGTGCGGTCGCTCGTAGCCAAGAAGCCAAAGACTTAGGCATCAAAATGGGTGTGCCTGTGTTTCAGATCAAAGACATTATTCATCACAATAATGTCCAAGTATTGTCTAGCAACTATGCTTTATATGCTGAAATGTCACGTCGCTTTCATTCGATACTGTCTGAATTTGTGGGACCGGGTGAACAAGAAATATATTCTATAGATGAAAGCTTTCTTGAGTTGACTGCGTACAGTAATAAGTTTGACCTAAGTGACTATGCGCAGCAGATGCGTGAGCGCATTTGGAAATGGCTAGGATTGCCTGTCTGCGTTGGTATTGGCAGAACAAAGACCGAAGCCAAAATTGCAAACCATATTGCCAAAAAAAATGCCCAGTTCAGAGGTGTATGCGATTTGGTGAACATGGATCTAATAAATAAGGAACAGATTTTTGGCACAATCGATGTGTCGGAAGTTTGGGGCGTTGGGCGTAAACACGCGAAAAGACTGAATGATATGAATATCAATACAGTGCATGACCTTGCGTGCACTGACCCGCGCAACATTAAAAAACTATTTTCAATTGTTATGGCTAGAACAGTGGCAGAGCTGCAAGGCATATCATGCATTGAAATTGAGCATACCCCACCGAGTAAGAAACAGATAGTGGCCAGCCGCTCATTCGGCACGAAAGTCACAGACATAAATGACTTAAGAGAAGCCATGTCAATGTATGCGCAAGATGCATGCTCGCGGCTGAGAAGTGAAAACTTGTTGTGTGGCTCTATTACCGCTTTCGCACACTCAAATCCGTTTGATCCAAATGTACCGTTCTACAATAAATCGCTCACTTCAACCTTTGCACAGCCGACCGACTGTGTGCTTGATCTAGTTGATAGAGCCGTACAGATGATGAATCTGTTATACAGAAAAGATGTGAAGTTTAAAAAATGCGGGATTATTTTGACGTGTCTTGAGCCAAAGTCATCACATATTTATGACCTGCTCACAGATATGGAGGCGATTCAAAGAAAGGAAAATTTAATGCAGGCGCTGGAAAGTGTTCAGATAAAGTTTGGCAAGAAAAAGATTGCTGCAGGCAGCTGCTTCTTACCAGACCGCAATTGGTCAATGAGTCGTGATAAACTGAGCAGAAACCCATTTAAGTGGGGCGAAATGCTTGAGATAACTAAATGAAAAAACAGCAAGCCAGAACAAGCCGAGTTGCGTAGGGTTTGCGCCTTATAAAATTGTCGGACTAGACCATGCGGCGTAGTTGTTTTGATTATTAACATGAGTGTATGAGTGAGTATGTGGTTTTGAGTGGGGTGGGTAGTTGAATAGATTTAAGCCAATTGCTTTCAGCTTTATTGTAAGCCTATCGGTAGCATTTGTATTTTTAATGGCGACCTTTGCAATATTTGCATTTTCGAGTCCCGGTGGTATGAAGGATGCGCTTAGCACAACTGGAAGTTATTTTGGCGCAGTATCCACTTTAGCAGCAGCAATCATTGCAACGTATTTGTATACCGACTGGAAAGAGCCGCATTTTGTTTCAAAAATAGCATCAGAGCAAAAAGAGATCATCACCCTAACTAGACGGATGAAGAGAAATATAGATGCTTTTAGTTTATTTATGAGCACTCGAAAACCTTTTTATACTGGCTTAAATAATGGTGATGAGTTTGCCCTTCAATATCAAACATTAGTGAATAACATCTTAGATGATATTGATGATTTGGCAGGTTTAATAAAAGCTTATGAGTTCAATTTTAAAGATGACACCACCCATGAAAGGGAGCACTTACACAGATTAAATGCAAGTCAAGGCATATTAGGTGAGCTTCATAGTGTGTTTGCTGAGCCTAATCCAGTTCTCAGATATATTGATTCATACCCCAAGGTGAAAACCAAAGTAGACTCAGGTGAGTTAATAGAGTTATATAAAGAAATCTTATTAAATATGCCTGATTATTTATCTAAATATTATTCAACATTAGCGAGACGTTAATATTTTAAAGTCATCGCCTAGAGGACATTTCAATTCACACACTGCACACATACAGTAACGTGAACTTTTGTGCTTATTGAATGAGCTGTGCAGCCTGATAAAAGGATGCACAGCAAAATAATTCTTAAACCCATAAGCGCAATTTCGCAAGATGGGCTTTACGATCTGCCAGACCATTGGTACCGCCATTGATGCGGCGCGTAATAGTCAACACATCGTCTTTGTCAGCCAGGGTATTTAAGCCATTATCAGACCAAAACTTGCAAGCGACCAATAAGCCTAAACTTGGGATTGCCACAATTTCAGGATTGTTTTCAAAGTCGATACCAAGCTGCTGACCATATTTGCGGTAGTTTGCACGGCCAGTCAATTGAATTGGTCCACGTCCCTTGAATCGCTTGCCATCCCCCGCCTGGGTATTACCTAAATCCTTTCGACCTTCATACGCTGCACCTGACGCGATTTCTTCCATATAACGAAAGTTGCCCGACTCATGTGCAAGCTGTGCTAAGAAATGAATAAAGCGAAGTGAATTGTCTAGGATGCCATACGTGCGAAAATGAACATTGGCAGCAAGACCGAGTTCTTCAGCGCGGCTCTGTGAAGCACCAAGCTTACGAAATACAGCAGTCAAGGTGCCATGACCAATAATGCCATCATCCGCAACACCGACTGCCTTTTGCAGCTTTTTGATTTGCATCTTATTCACTTACCACCCCCTACAATCGCAATAAATGCCGCTTTCACCTCGGCGATTACTTCTGCAAGCGACTTCCCGTGCATGAGCGCAATTGATTGGTAAATAATGCCGATTGCCAGTAAGCCAAACACAGCGAAAATCAACATCACAAAGCCTTGCGCCATGTGTGAGTAATTGTTTAATTCGTAGTATTCAATGAACGCAGCACCGCCATATAAGCTGACCGACACACTAAATAAGAACTTACCAATCACACCTAATGTGACTTGTATTTTTCCTTCTTTATCAATATCCCCACTTAGCACTAAAGCAAGGATTGCCCCCACAACTGCTGGAACTAATTTAATAAACCATGGTAATGCGTTTTCTTGCATTGTCTTTTCTCCAGACATAAAAAAACGCCCTTTCGGACGCTTGATTCAATTTAAATTTTTACACTTCAATCTGTACTACATCACCGCTTGCCGCCAAGCGTTTAATATCCCCGTTTGAAATAAAAACCGTTGAACCGACGTTGTAGCGAGTCGTACTGGTACACATCACCAAGCCTGACCCATCTACAACTAAAACTTTATAATTCGGATGATTTTCATGCGTGATCTGCCCCACAAATTCAGGCGCTTTGGGCATTAAATCAATCAACCGCTGCAGTGCATTACTCACGATTCACACGCTCCACTTTGACAGTTTGGTTCACCTTTGCATGGCTGAATGACACGCTGACACTTTCAACAATGCCCCACCACTCGGCATTAAATGCAAAAACTTCACCCGGTTCACATTCCCCGACTTCCGCAGAAATTGGCATAGTTAGTGTATGCGTTTCAACCATGCCTGCCTTGGCTAATTTGGCTTTTCCGAAAGCACTCATACTCATCACATCAAACAAAGGATTGTTTTCAGGTGGCAATAGCACGTCTGCTGCTGTGCCTGTGCGTTTGACCTGCGCTTGCTTGCCTGTTCTATCGTTTGTCAGTGTGATGCCGTTGTAATCGGGATAAAGCTCATAGTCTGTGGATTGGCTCGTTACCAATGAATCAGGTACAAGGCGGTCATAATCATCAACCGTAAGCGCATCCCAAAATGTCTTTTTATAAAGCGGTTTAATTGAAAGTGTATTGCTACCCTTTTCGCTATAAATAAAACCACCGCCACTTTCTGCAATCAGTTTAATCGCTGCGATTGGCGCAAGATTCGAATAACTTAAACTGTTGTTTGCTACGATCCAGCCTAGGTCATCAATCAATTGCCAATTCAGCACAGTATCACTAAAAACACGGTCTAATTCAGCTTGAGCAAGTTGTACCGATGTTCGCTCATTCTCTTGTAAAAAAGAGCGTAAAGGCGCATACGGTGCATCAAGTAAAGCGGTTTGACTGCGACCTGTTAATGTATAAGTAATATTGCCAAAATTGCGTGAACGTGTGCGATTCTCAAGCAGCATGTGATGCTCATACCCATTGACCATAATTTTAAGAATTACAGGCTGTCCATTGATTGGCTCTAACTTCGAAATTTCAGTATGCGGCACAGTTAAGCTATACGACCACGCCCAGCTGCCGCGGTCTGTACGATAGTTGCCGTCATACACTAAAATTTCTGCATCATTATCAAGCCGTGTCACAGATAAACTATTCAAGATATACCACCAATTTTGATTTGGAATTGCGGGAATACAGTCGTCCACACCAAAGTTTAAAATGACGTTATGCGCATCTACTTCATGACATAAGCAGATAAAATTTAAATCGCCTGTGCCTTCGTATTGCGGCAATTCAGGCTTTGGCCATGGTTGCACTGGATGCTTACGATAATGGATCGCCTTGGCTTTTTCCCAAGCCAAATCATCAGTCGTGACAATCTCTAAGCCTTTGTCCCATTCAAACGTGAAATGCTTTTCAAAAACGTGTGCCACTTCATGCGCATACGTGATATTGCGACGCTTACGAATCATTTCGTGCCAGTCTGTGATTCGATTGATACGCAGCTTTAAGGTTTCATCAAATAAGTAGCTTTGATGAATGAATCGCTTGTCACCTGATTGCCAAACTAAATCCGCACTAACCCTTAAGCCTGTGGCTTTCTCATGCTCAATTCTGACTGCTTGTGTAAGCGAATCGGACCGATCAAAACCTGTCATTGCTTGCTGACTCAGCACCAAGCCCTGGTCATAAAAAAGAGCCTCATTTGAGACTCTTAAAATTGGTTTTGCCCACGGTATTTCCGTGACACTTAGCGCAGCGATTGCCCTTTGATAACCCGCATCAAACGCATAAGACACACCGACGATGTGATTAATGTCGAATACAGCCTCAACTTGAAACTGAAATGCGGTGTCTAAAACCGTATCAATCGTGCATAGGTTTTCAGCGAATTCTGCAACAATTTCAAAGCTAAAACTGGTGTCTAGGACGGTATCAATCTGCCCGACAATATCTGTGTTTTCTTTAAAGACTGCGACAACTTCAAAGCTAAACTCGGTATCTAGTACCGTGTCTATGACTGCGGTATTTACACCACTGTCAGCATAAATTGCAGTGACTTCAAAACTAAAATCAGTCTCTAAAACCGTGTCAATAACTGCAGATACATCATCCCCAAAATTGAGGTTAGTCGAGCCATCGGCTAGATGCTCAAAATTGAGAATAATGTTATGACTATCGGTATTTTCAGGCTTAAAGTTTAAGTTTAAGTTGTGCGCATCAACGGTGCCGAGCTTATTTTTAAAATCCACATGAGCACCCTTTTTAGTTACGGTCTTAATTTGATGGACTGGATAAACAGCGTACCGCCCAAAGCCAAATTGGTATTTGCCAGCGATATGTCAGTACCAACGGTTAGATCCGCTGCTACCTCGCCTGCACCGTTATATATCCGTGCCCATGTTGCAGTGCCCGCCTTAATCACATTACCTGTATCGGTTGGATGAAACTCAACATAGGTGGCTGTAGTTTCTTTAATGCAAGGCTCAGGAAAAGTAAGCGTTACCAATGCATTGTTTGAGTCTGCCGCCACAGATGTGTCTGCAGGCTGCACACCTTCATAAAAAATAACGGTAGCACTTTGGCTACCGCTATCCATAAAATTTGCAAAGGCTTGAATCATGGCAAGCCGAGCATTGACTGATGTTTTACTCATTTTGGCACCACGTTATCTTGAATGACAGCGTTGAATTTTGATTCTGGATGATGAGCGACAATGAAATATTTTTTCAGCTCAAGGTTTTCAAACTTATAAAAGCCTTCCTTGGTAGAAATGGTTTCTTTAATCAAACGGCCAGAGACTTTTTCAAACAATCTAATCCTACATGGTAAAGCTTTTCCTAACTCGGACGCTGTTCCTTGTATAGATAAGACTGAATCTGATCCAACATATTTTCCATTAATTGTGGAAATGTTAATGATTGGTACGACACTCACTAAATATCTCCAATTTCAAAAATGATTTGACCAAACCTAGGTGGAGTATAAGTTGCAATATTAATTGCAATGTAGACTTTATTATCTTTGACTATTACCTGCTTATGAGCGTATGGAATTGTCTCAACTAAGTGATAACCGTGTTTTAAACGACCATATATCCCCTCGCCTGACAAGTATATTGAAAATATTGGTTTATCTACTGGGATATAAGTATGAGCATTTAATGATCCAGATGGCCTGTTAGTGTTGAATAACGATGAGACTGCTTTGGCTTGCCCGAACTTATCTAGTCTTGAGAGCATACGCTCGGTTAAAATATTCTCAGCGCCTCCATTGACGCCTATTGATGTATCATCACCAACTTTGTTGAAATTATTAACCGTTCCTTCAAATAAGGTTGTTGATAAAAAATTATTAAACGCATATCCCTCAATTAATGACTCATAAGCCCCAAAACCGTAGACTTGGCAGTTATTCATTTGGTATCCAGTTGAATTAATCAAATAAAAGCAATCAGTCGAGCCAATTAAAATATATTGTCTTATACCGTTAGGAGGAGATACATTGTCCTTCACATCTGATGACGCATCACCATTTCTCGCATAATACCAACGCGACCACCCGTTGATGACCGCTGTTCCTGAGCCTGTACCCACCCAGTTCTTATCAGGATTTAACACATCAAAAGGCGCTTGTACGCCAAGCATCGTATCAATATCAGTCATATCTTCAGCGATACCGACCTTTGCATATTTGGCATAGGTGGCCGTATATGCAGGGTCTAATTCGTCTACGACACGTAAAAAAGGTCGACTTGGCAAAAGTAAATTTGTAGAGCGATAGGCGGCTTTACCTCCACCACTTGGATTGCTGCTAGAGAATGGTTTCTCCCAACCTAGTGGCGGCAATGACGCACTAATAGTGCCTGTGGCAGTTGGTACGCTCGGTGCTGCGGCCAATTCAAATGTAAATGAGCTTGTATCAGGGATGGATAAAATACGATGCTCACCATTAAATTCTGGTTGGTTAGCACCCGTAATTTTAATCACTTGGTACTGCATTAAATTATGCGCAGTCCCGAATGTTGCTGTTACCGTACTCCCTACAGCTGTAAGTGAATTTACAGCTCCAATCTGGATGCCATCAATCAAACATGCATCCAACACATTAATCATTGAGCCATAAGCATTTTGCAGTTGCGGTGCATTATTGTTGGTATGCACATAAAACTTAATATCTGTACTTGCGACCATTTTCATTTACTCATAAAAAAGACCGCTTAAAGCGGTCATATTTGATTTAACTTTTAAACAATGCGGTCAATGTCACCACGTAGCATGATTTGGAATTGATCTGACATGACAGTTGGTTCAGATTGCTTCACTGTGCGGATTACCCAAACTGGGAAGTTTGCAGCAACAGTATTGAAGCGCAACACGTTACCGTTTGCCCAACCCGCCCCCCAACCTTCCTTTTTCACTGTGAAATATGGCAAGCCAGTCACAGGGTTAATTGGTGCAAAATCAATATTTACGCTACCTGTACCGATCTGACCCGAATATTCACCAACACAGCGGAAATTCGTGTTATCTGTGAAAATCAGTGCCCAGCGTTCCTGAATAGCGCCTTTATTCGTCACAGCAATTGGATATAACGCATCGTTATAGTTGGCTGAAATGCCGCTACCTGTTGCCTCATCTGCCCATGCGTTATTCCATGTTTGCTGCACAAATTTCCGTGTGTAGCGCGATTGCATGTCGCCAATTACTAGGGCTGAACCCACAATCGTATCTGCTGCATCGTAGTTATGAGTTAAAGGCTTGGTAAAGGTTAGTTGCCCACTGATCTGCACATCACGAATCAAACCCATGTCTTGATAGCGATACTTAGCCACAATTGGTGCAACCAAAGTATTCAGCGAAAAATCACCGTTTAATGTGACTTTGCCATAGTCATAATCGACTACATACATATCAAACGGCACTTTGGTACCTTGACTGTCCTCTAGCTCACACCATGAGATACGCTGATCGTTTAAATCATAGGTTTGACCAGCAATATGACTCGGCAATTCCTGCGATTTACTTGAACTGACGATACCAATATCACCGACTCGGAAAATTGGCACACGCCCATCCAATGGCAAGCGTGTAGCAGACAGCCCCAAAATTTCAGAATCAAGCGGGATGTAGGTATAGGCAATTGCGTTATAACGCACCGATGAGCCATCAATCCACACAGGCACATTGATATAAGTATCGACTCCCTCCTGATATTCCAGTAGCGGGTCATACCAGTCATTCGCTTCAATGTCTGCCCGATTAGCTTCAGTAATTTTGGTTTTGGTGTAGAAATAAATATCCACAAAACCTGTAATATGATTGATCTTGCCGTGTGCAAGGCTTGTTTCAATCACCCCGTTTTCATCGGTAGTCAGTGTTAATTGCCCATGCTCTAACGATGCTACAACCACAGTTAAAGACTGCGGGCGTATTGGAATAACAGGAGTTCTAAAGCTGACTTGGTTCATCGGTGGCAAGTCAGTTGTTGTCGTCAGTGAGTCTAAACTGACAGTATTGTCACCATTTGGTGTCCATGACTCAATTTCAACCTGACCTGTGCCGTATTGAATCGAGCCAGACGCGATACCACTGTTGTTTGATGGGTCTACATTGCGATAAAGCTGACCATCACGATCTAAGAAAGTATCAGCGCCCACTCTAAAGCGTGCTGAGCCTGTCAAAATCTGCTCGTCATAACCTGATGATAGATCAAGCCGTAACTTATCCGCCACGGCAATGGTGCTACTTTGGTTTACACCTGAACTATCGCGGTATTTCACTGAAATGGATGTTTCGTTATAGGCCCGAAATTGAAGTGTCGTGCTATTAATTCGGGATGTAACTGGAGAATAAAAAGACATTTAGACCACCTTTATGCAGACCCATAAGTTGCTGTAAATCGTGCCTCATACACATAGTTAAATGTTTTGTATGAAGCTGTTGGTGTCACAATGCATTGACCTGTGTTGTAGTCAATCGTGCCCTGAATATCACCTGCATCGTTAATTAAATTACCCATATTGCCGCCTGTTGGGTCATCTTTAAGATGCACAATCAGCGTATTTAGACCTGATTGATCTGTTACTGGAATATCTAAAGCCACGCTACTTGGTTGAATGCTTGAGCCTGTGCCAATAGTAAACGTCAATTGTTGATTGCCATCAGGTATCGCTGACTTAGATTGATTGAGTTGTGGGCCGTAGTTATATGTGATGTTGAATTGCGTATTTTTCTGAGGCAGTTTGTTTGGAATAATCCGCCCTGTGCCTGTAGCGTAGTTGACATATCCTGCTGCATCACCTGTAAACAAGCCTTTTGCATTACTAGATGCTGTTTTGGTTTCACCTTCTAACACCCAAGTCACAGTAATGCCTGTGGCAATACCTGTTTGTCCAAGATCAAAATCAAAGCCTGCTTTCTCTACGTGTAAACCTGCACGCACAAAGGTTGCAATCGGTGTACCCCAGTGTGCCAAAATTGGCGTATCAACATCGGGCAATGCACCTGTAGTTAGCAAAAATGAACCCGTTTCATAGTTAATCATGCCTGAGCCAAAGGAGCTATGAACACCTTTTAATTGACCTGATCCATCGTCTTTTAGCTCATAAAACTTGCCTTGAGACATATACGAAAGCGACAAACTACCAGGTGCAGGAATCGGAATTAAAACGCCCGTCCAGTTGGTGCTTTGACTGTTCTGTGTCACAGGAATGGCATAGCTCTGGAAATATTGTCTTGGTGCTGCAGCAGGCTTAAATGTAATCCCCAAGGTGGTCGAGCCTGTACCTGCTGCAGAAGTCCATTGAATCAAGCCGCGCTGATAATCAATCGTACCGACTTGTGTGCCTTGACTGTTTTTAAGCAAGCCGCCTTGGTCGCTAACAGACTGACCAAACAAGGTAAAGGCAATGCTTGACGGCATCACGCTCGAACCTAAATACAGGTTTTGGCTGACACCTACAGTGGTTGGGAAATTTGCAGTAATGGTGCCGTCGTTACCCGGTACCAAAATAACGCTCTCACCTGCAGCATTCACATCAACAATCGGGGTTTCAGTCTGTGCAGATGGAATCAACTGTGTGAACATGCTAGACGCATTCACGGTGAACTCACCGACTTGCGCATCCGATGCTAATTTTACCGATGCACAATATTCGCCTGTGTCAGCCACTAAAGATTCACGAATGATGGTTTTAGATTGTGTGTTGCCACTGTACCACTGCCGTGCTGTTAGTCCGAAAAAATCACGCTCAAGCGGGTCATTGATGGTGTACGTGGCAATCTTGTATTCCACGTTTTTACCATCAACCACCATAATCGCAATGCGTGTTTCCACTTTTGTGATACGCACATACTGCTCAAATTCAAGCGCCTTGCCTTCATCGCTGACTAGAACAATGGTATCGCCAACGCTTGATTCCGCTTCTTGTGGAAACATCGCCACTTGCAACTGCTTCATGCCTTGCCAGTGCGTGTCTAATGGTGTACCTGCAATCTGCCCACCTTTAGCCAAGTAATTTTCTACACGGTTTTGGGCGCTACGGCGTTCATCTGTCCAATTTTTTGTGCTGAATAGCAAAGCCGACACGTTTGGGTCTTGCGGGTTTTCAGAGATGAATACCGTTGCACCCATCAATGAATCTGTATCTTCAGTGATGACTGCTGGAAAGATTTTACGCATAGACACATCGCCCATGGTTCTATCCATTTCTGACACGTCGTTAAACAGGTTATTACTCTGGCCATCCACGATGACCTGACCTGAATATTTACCGCCACCATCGTCTGTGTCAGTTAATCGCTCCGATTTATAGAGCACCAAGTCTTTTGTTTCAATTGCCATTATTCGCTCCAAAATCTTAGCGTTAAACGCATCATTTCATCTGAACTGGTTGCAGGTGAACCCCACACACTGACCGCTTCCAGTGCTGTATCTTGATGATTAAAAATCACATCAAATTGCCGATTGTCATGTGGCCATTCAAACTGCAAGCGGAATTTCTCGCTTAAAGCCGACCATTCCTGTAGCTTGCGCACATCACTTAACTTTGCCCAACCACGGTTGCTATCGGGTGTTAAAGTGATAGGTCGAGCACCGACTTTGATGCCTTCCTGAATAATGGCCGCACCACTAATGGCACGTTCCACGGTTTGCTCTATAGGCTTCCATTCAAATTCATCAGACCATAAAAAACCGTCTTCTAATGAGACGGTTTCGGATGTTGCTAAACGTATCAATTTCATCACATTGCCTTTTTCAGCATTTCAAATTCACGCAAGATGCTTTCCATCATGTCCCCATCTTCCTGTGAGCCTTGCATTTCAAAGCGTTTGCCGCCTGATACAAACTCAAAGCGCACGTTTTTGGTTGGTGCATCATTCTGCAGATCGCGGATTTTCGGTTCAGAAATATTAGGTGCATAGTCATTGACCTTTGGCGTGCTGCCCGTACTTCTCACATCAAGATTACGCAGTAATTCATTAATCTTGTTGGTACCATGCTGTGTCGTTAAACCTTTCGCTGCGGCGTTATTAAATTCTTGCTCGATGAGTTTATTCATCGCCAAGTTACCGCCTTTGCCGTATGCAGCAAATTTAGCATCACGATCTGTAGCCATGGCTTGTGACCAGATTGACCCTGCCAATTTCTTAGCCTGATCTTCACTGTATCCCATGCTTTTAATCTGAGAAATTACATCGTTCTTGCTCATTGATTGATAGCCTGAGATAGCCGCGCTTAAACCTTTAGATTGGCGTTTCATTTCTGCATCCCATTTCTGAGCCGCTTCCTGGGATGCCTTATTCCATGCGATTTGTGCTGCATTGGCTTCTTCACGTGCAATCTGCCCCGCTTCACGATAACCATCGCCAATACGGCGTGCTGATTCACGTACACGGTGGTTAGCTTCGGTTAATTCATCCATCGCTTTAACAGAGGCTTTGCCTGTTTCGTCGATTTCGACGCGTAGACCTAGTGATGCTGCTTTTGCTTGTGTAGCAGCTATAACAGCTTGATCACCTGATGCAGCAGCAGCCTGCATAGCTCGATCATACGCTTGCTTAATTCCCTCGGCGGTTGCCTGACCAGAGGCTTGTATCGTATTGAAATCTGCTAAGGCTGATTGTGCAGCAAGTTTTAACTGCTCTTTGGTTTTAATGCCCAATCGCTCAAAAGCTTGCTCAACTGGATCAAGGTCTGCAGGCAATCCTTGCACAACACTTCGTACAGCAAGCATGCCCATTTCAACTTGTTTTGTTGAGAGCTGCCCTGTTTTACCAAATTCCTGAAGTTTCAACATTGCCATGTCAACTTCATTTTGGCTTTTTGCGGTCTCTAACCACTTTAGCCAAGCTTGGTAAACTGCATCACCTGCTGCCTTACCCTTAAAACCAAGCTCTTCAACACCTGCAGCAAAGTTACTTACATCCTTTGCACCAGTGTTAAATGACTCAGTTATTCCATTCTTAAGCTCATACAAATCAAGCTTTAAAGCCTCTGCTGCTTTTCTAGCTTTTACCGATGCATCCGCATTTCTTTCAGCGCCCTCAGCAGCCGCGTCCCAAGCTTTGACACTAACCTTGCCAGCCTCATTCATTGTGACGATATAGCCTTTCGTCATTAGATCGGCTTGCATGGTGCCATCCATTGCACCGCCATTGGCTTTAATTGCTGCCTCGGCGTAATCCTGAACGGCTTTCAGTTTTTCTTGCTCAGACGCTTTCTTACCATCAACTTCGGCAGTCTGATCTGCTAAAATTTTCTCAAGCTTGGCTTTAGATGACGCAACCGACTCAGCATCTTTTTCGGTTTGGGTTTTAGCTGCTTCATCAAGACGTTGTAAGCCTTTAGAGTGAAAGTCTTGTGCATCCTTGTCGGCTTCAGCATAGTATTCTTTAGCCTTTTGCTTCATTAAATCAGCATTGGCTGCAAACTGTTTGCTTAAGTCACCCCAAGTCAAAGCAGCAAGTACGCTATTTGCCGCACCTGCCAAATCAAACATAGCGCCAGTTAATAGATTGACGCCAATCTTGATTGCTGTTGCACCATCAGCAATAAAACCAAATGCTATCGAAAGACCTTGAAGTACACGTTCTAAAAAGCTTACTTGCTCGCCTGCCTTTGTGACCTCACCAGTCAATGATGACAAAACAGATAATGCGGTTGATAGGCTTGTGCCTAATACATCTGCAACCGTTTTACCTAAATCTGCCAACATCGCCACAACATCTTTAATGGCATCGTATGCAATGCTTAAAGCATTTTTAAGGCTTACCCAAACAGATGGGTCGATCTTTTTAAGTTGGTCGCCAACCCAGACAAAACCATTGCCTAAATCATCAATAAGGGCTTCAACAATTCCCATATTGTCGGCAATCACGACAAGCCATTCGGCTACAGTGGCACTAGCACCATTTGCCTGATCCATTGTGCCGATCAAGATTTGCCAACTTGTTTGGATGCGCTGTAAAGCATTGCCAATCGTTGTTGGGAATTGGTCATAAGTCGATTGGACTTGTGCGGCTTGGCTTTGCAGTGCTTTTGCCACACGCTCTGAAGTTAGCTCTCCATTTTCAGCCATTTTTCGGAGTTCACCTGTAGTGACTCCTAAGCCTTTAGCTAGTGCCTCAGCTAAGCCATAGCCGTTTTCCATGATTGAGTTAAATTCTTCACCACGCAAAACACCGCCTTGCATAGCTTGAATAAACTGGATAATTGCCGCTTCACTGGCTTGAGCTGAACCACCACCAATCTGAATTGCTTGTGTAACAGTCTTGGTTAGGTCTAACGCTTGTTGCTGCGTCATGCCCATTTCTTTGCCGACTGCATCAATACGGGTAAATAGGTCACCAGTCGCTTGCAGACTTGAATTTGTAGCTAAAGCAACCTGATGCACGCCTGCCATTGCTGATTCAAAGTTTCCACCCTCTTTAGTGGCAATCTGAATGCGTGCAGAAAGTCCAGTGTATGCATCTGCGGCTTCAGCCAATTCACGCAAGCCAAGCCCAACACCCAAAGCGGCCATAGCACCAACAAGCGCATTGACTGCAAATTTAGCCCCATCTATGCCTTTTTTTGCCGATGCAGCCGCAGAATCTGTTTCCTTAAGTTGAGTATTCGCTCTGCCGACTTCTGCCTGAAATTCGTTAAATGCTTGGTCAGCCTGTTGAACTTCTTTTTCAAGTTGGTCTACTTGGCGTTGTGCAACTTCAATGTCCGCAGGTGAGGCGTTTGAATTAGCAAACTCTTGCAGTTTTTGTTTAGCACTTGTTAAGTCAGCTTTTAATAGGTCTAAAGCCTTGTGTGACTTGTTGCCAAAATCTGTGAAGTTACCCGCAGTAGACTTTGCGTTTTCGCCTGCATTTTTAATAATCTCTGTGGCACTGGATAATGATTTAGTTAAGCCTGCGGCTAACTCACTTGTGCCTTTTGGGATGATGTTTCCAAGCTCTTTTGCAGCTTCAGCCGAGCTTTGTCTTAACTTATCAGACTCGGTTTTAATTGCTTCAAATACTGACTTTGCAACACTTTCAGATTGTTTTACACCGCTAACAAAACCTTTGCTGTCAGCGTCCATGATAAGTTTAAAAGTTAAATTCTTTGACATGCTGACCTCAAATTTTAAGCATTAAAAAAGCACCCGAAGGTGCTTAGATGTTCCACATTGTAGATTGACCAGATTCAATTTGCTTCCTTGCATTGTGCTCACTTAATACAAACAGCGCACAACGACACCCGCGCCTTGGTTTTTCCCAATGCAATATCGCTTGCCCCAAAAATTCATCATCTATATTGAAAATCTTATTGCTATAAGGCATACACTCATCTGGCGTAAGATTATCTATGACAGGCGACCACAATAGCTTACGCGTACCACCCCAAGCTGATTTACTCTTTGCTTGCCTATATTCTTCAAAAAAACAATGTCTATTAAAAAACCATGCTGCATAATAATCATCAACCCTTATTAATTCGTCGTCTATCTGATTTCTCAGAAATAGTGGAACTAATGATATGTATCGCTCAATGAATTTTTGGTGCAGCGCTTCACACTTTTTTAATTTCCTATTTTTTAAATGTCCAAAAATATCAAGAATCTCGTACTTGTAGAATCTTTTATCAGCATTACACTCAACACCAATATTGTGTAATTGTTCAATCTCATCAGCATTAAAGGTAGATTGAAACCATTCTCTATGGTTGCTTGCCTCTATTTTTGATTGCTCATGAGTCATTATTTACAAGCCTGATCCCAAGCTTTTTGAAACTCGTCTGAGTCCATATTCTCGCCCTCAATAGCAACTATGGCAGGGCTTGCAATAAACCGCTTAAAACCTGAATACCCGCCAAAACTGTTTTTGCTATTGACCTCACCACAGTTGCCATTATGGTTGCGGATTTCTGCACTATCTGGGTCTTTTAAGTAGTTTTTTAATGCAATGCGTGAATCTGTCTGAATTGCAACTCTATGTGATAGTTCAGCTTTTTTTGCATCACGCTGTGCTTGTTCTGCTGCTTTCTCGCTTGCAACTCTTTCATTGCCTTCGTGGTCCATAAATGGAACAGCTAAAACAAAAATCAAACAAGCAACCCCTAAAAGGATCAATGTTCTTTTATTCACAAACCCACCCTCTAAATTTATATAATTTTCAGGCATTTTAACAATTGGTTAATCAATCAACAACTTTTAAATCTTCCATAAGTTTTTTAAATTCACGGTTTTGAGCATGTTGTGCTGAGCGCATTAAGTTGACCTGTGAGCGCATTTTTCTAAGCTCACTTCTTTGTGCAGCTTTTACATACTGCAGATATGCACCGTATGACATATTCAAAATGTCATCGTGACGATGGCCAGACTCAATTAAATACTGGAACGAATCAAACCAAGTGCTTTTCTCATTGCTTGGCTTACAGCCACGTTTGGGCTTTTCAGGCTTGAAATATGCTGTATTCACAGTCAATACAGCACGCAGCATGTCTAAAAATAAAGCCTGATCTTTTGCCACATCAAAAATACGGTCTGCTGTTAAATTGGTGGTCATGACGCAGGTTTGAATTACTTCAACCGT
Organism: Acinetobacter sp. YH12021; assembly: GCF_013420145.1. Lineage (NCBI taxonomy): Bacteria > Pseudomonadati > Pseudomonadota > Gammaproteobacteria > Moraxellales > Moraxellaceae > Acinetobacter > Acinetobacter sp. YH12021. The sequence continues at coordinate 29,442 of NZ_VOYT01000015.1, read as the reverse complement.
GTGAGCCTTAAACAACTCAATCAAAATTTCATCTGAATAATCTTTGTCTTTTAAAAACTCTTTGACTGTTTCAGCATGTCTGCAGAATAGATCCAGTGATTTCACCTGAATCTGCTTCACTTCAATTTCGCCAATTTGAAACGTGCGATTATCTGCTAAGAAAAAATCATTCATGATGGAATCTCGAAAACAGGCACAAAAAAAGACGCTTATGCGTCGTGGAGTTTTCTTGTGCCTGTGTTGGTTTTAAGGTGATGGTACCGATGGAATCGTTACGATATGACCGTACAACCCAAGCGCTGCGTCGCTTTGTTTTGAAACGTCAGACAACGCTTGACCTGAAATAGAGTATTGCCCTAATTCTTCATGAATTAATGGAAATGTAGTTTCAGGTGACTTCTTAGTACGCCATAAACGAACCGCCATGTGCTCGCTAGTAGCCGTGTTAATACCTTTGAAAAACAGCTCGTATTCTGTTTCAAAGTCCGATGCTAGTGTTGTATGCGTTACTGCACCAGTGGTGTAACTTGCCAAAAGTGGCATAGTGAGGTCAGCAACATCGTTAAAAACAACCGTGCCAAACTTTAAGTCCACTGTGTACTTTGATGGGTCTACTGTAACTGCTGTTCCAGTTGTTGAATCTTTAAATGACACGGTAGATAAGTTATAACCACCAAGCTTAATTTCTTGACCTGCCACTACAGTGCCAATATTTGCGTCGGTAATGGTTTCAGTGGTCACTTCTGTGGTTTCACCTGAAACGATGTATTTCAGGTTTTCTTTATCAACTTTTTCAAGCTGACCAGAGAAGTTTACCGCTGTAGTTTGAACCATCGTGAAGTCAGTTGTACGCTTGCCTGTCATCGATTCAACATGCTCTAGCACTTCAGCACTGATTTCTAATTCAAACTCTGGTACGTTGCCCAGATGACGCATTGCACCTGCCACACCATTGGTGATTTTAGATAAGTAAAACTCACCTTGTAGCGAAATATATTGAGTGCTCATTATTTAGCATCCCCTGTAATTTTCTTTGTGACTGCTGCGGTTTTCACTTCTTGAATAACACCATCAGCAACTAATTTTTTGATCTGATCTTCATTCAGACCACCGACCAATTCGCCAACCTGAAAGCGACCTACAGGCTTTAAGGCTTCATATTGTTTCGCCATGCATGGCTCCTAGATAAACTTTTCAGATTCAAAAATAATGGTGATGTATGCAAAGCTTGAGCTATACCCATCACGCACAGACAAAAACCGCAATGGAATACGTGAAGATGATGGCTTCCATCCCGCCAAAAGCTGAATGACTTTTTCAGTCAATGCGCCTGCCTCGTCTGCTACAGCACTACCATCATTTAACTGTGATTGCGCATTGCGACATGCAACCGTAACCGACCATTGCTGACCGACCTGATTCAACTTGCTGTTGCCCTTGGAGTCTTTCAGGTCGATACGCACAAAGTTAACATGGGCAGATGGTGTGACCTGCGACATTTCAGTTACGTTTACCGAATTAAGCGGTGTATAAATTTTCCGAAAGTCTGAAATTTCTTCCAATTTTTTGGCAATTTCATCACGCACCGCGAAGAATGTAGTCATTGATAAAATTTCCCACGATGTCTAAAACCATTTCCTCATCATTCGCATTAATGCCAAGTTGAGTTCGTGGTGGTAAAACAGATTGCTTTACTTTGCGATATTGACCAGCTACTGCAAACGTAATGTACTGACCGTTTTTTGGTAGGATTGTCGCCCCATAGTGAAGATACGGCGCATACTCAACATTGGTACCAACTTCCACACCATTAGACAAAACATTGTGTGTGTAGGAGTTCATCAAGCGCCCTGTATCACGCAGCGTTTGACCGCCTTGCAGCATTGCACGCCATGACATTTTCCACGGATTGCCGTCTACATCACGCCCAGTAAAGAAACGATCCTGCACACTAAAAACAAGCCCTGAACCGATTTCATCAAATAGTTTTGACTTATCAACATCGAACTGATTTAAGCGAGTAAGGATTGCTTCAATAGGCGAGCTGTCCGCTTTGATTGTGATTGCAAATGCCACACACACCTCACTTGATGCTAGGCATCATGTCTAAAGTGGAATCACCAAACACACCGCCCTTGTAACTGGTACCGATTGGCATTGTGGATGGTTTATTCTTTGGCTGGTCGTCCACGATTTGGTTGCTCACTGCATCCTGAATTTGCAAATGCGCTTTGTTGTTAGCCACCAACTTTAAAAATGAAATAGCATCGTCATAACGCTGTCGCACTTCCTCAGTCGGTTGCTGGAAATAGAGGCGATAACGTGCAATATCACACGCCATGCGCTCTAAATTACTTGGCACATTTGGCAACGGCAAAGCATAACGACCACCGATGTAGCCGTTAATTTCTTCTGTTGCGTCCTGAATGGCATCTTGAATGGCGGTTGATGCACTTGCATGCATCAACTTCAGTTCTTGAATTTCCTGACCAAATCGTGCAACCAAATTTGCTTCAGTTGCATACATAAGACTTACTCAGCTGTCGAGCGAGTACGGCGTGCAGGCTTTTCCTGAGTTTCCTCTTGATCAGCTTCCACTTCTTTAATCGCACCCATAACTAAAAGGGCCTTAGCACGTTCTGCACTAAGCCCCTCGACTGTTTCGCCCGGTAGATACTGACCTACGGACTGCATTGCAATGTATTTAGCCATACATCACTCCTTACAGTGTGATGAAGCCAGTACCACCGCAGATGCCATTTTTATTTGATGGCACAACCAGTGGAGCTGATTCAGTCATAAGTAAGATGCCGCTTGGATCTTCTTCATACCATTGACGATCAAAGTATTCTAAAGCCAAGCCATTTGCATGGATGTTTTCGATCTTACATTGCGTCACATAACCATTGGTATCGGAAATAAGCGCAAAGTAATCCACTGGAATGAAGCGTTTCACTTGCCCTTTGTGGCGGTACGTTGCGTCATACGTCCAAATTTCAATATCACCCAAGTAGCCTTTGAACTTCGCAGAACGTGAGGCGTTTAGACCTGGGCGATAAGGAACGCTAATACCTGCATACGGCTCAACAAACTTGGCTTTGAATGCTGCGTTCTTTTCCAACACTGACCACACTTTGCCAGTTGTAAGAATCATGGTTGCATCACCACCACCTTCATCCAACATGCGTTGTGCCATGGTATCCATGTCTTCAAGCGGTGTAGCACCTGCCTGATCCCAAGCGGTTGTCGGGGTAAATGCAAGTGATGCATCGCGACCAAAAGACACCACGTTTTTAGTGTAATCGTCTGACTCAAGCACAATCTGACCAGTTGTGACTAATTCAGTCGCCATCAGGATTTTGCGATTATCAATCGAGTCGTGGTTACGCTTGATCGTTTCGATCTGAGCAATCATGTATTGCTCTGCTGTGCTCAACTGATTGTTACCAGTTGAGATGATGCCTGCATCACGCAAGCGCGCCAATAATGCAGTATCCCATGCGGTAGCAGGTGTGACTTGATTCTTTGGTTTCAAGTAAGCTGGCTGTACGTGGCTTACTTGAATTGCTGTGGTGCGGTCAAACGGCTTACCTGGCACCTGTGGGGCAACCAATGGAGCAATGTCTGATTCAGTTTCAAGCTCGGCAATAGGCACCACATTCGTCGTGAATGATTTGCGACGAGGAAATAGCTTGTCCAAAAGCCATGTATCCATCGGCTCATAATTTGAATGAATTAATGCTAATTCATCAACGCCCAATAGCTCCAGCGGAGCACCATCAATAGTAAAACTTTGTGGCATGATTTACACCTTTGATAATTCAATGTTGTTTTTAGATGCTTTAGCGCGTGCTGCATCGTATTTGCTTGTTGCGAGTGCTGTGCCAGCAATTGATACAGCCTCAATATTAAACACCCCACCGTTATAAACAGGGATTTCTGTGCCGTTTGCAGCTGCTGCAGTAGCTTGTGCAGCTGTTAGTGTTGCACCGCAAATAACGTCCCAATTCGACTCATCTGCCGCTTGGGTGAGTACGTTTGCCGCAGAAAGTGCCAACAGATCGCCTTCTTTGTATGCCGTAGCAGTTGTGACCTTGGCATTAACACGGCGCGTCTTGCCTACATCCAAATTAAATGGACGTGATTCATGTGTAACTGAAACAGTGGTCATGGATTACTTCCCCTTTTGTTGTGCCGCAAATGCTTTTGCACCTGCAGATAATTGGTGTTCTTGGTTACCCGATGGCTCCTGTCCACCTTGCAGATTAGCTTGGTGGCTGAATAAGTGCGCCAAGGCTGGATTTGCTAACGGTGCTTGTTGCTGTTGTTGACCAGCTGGTGGTTGTGGCTGACTTGACGCTGCAAATTGCTTAAGCGTCGTGGCCATCAAATCAAATGCATCATCAGGCATAGCCGCAAACTTGGTTTTTTCTTCAGCCGTAAATTCCTTGCCTAAATCTTTGGCCAAAGCATCAATGGCTGAATTACGCTTATCTGCAGCAAACTTATTAAGTTGATCCTGCAAACCTGAAATGGTTTTTTCCTGCTCTTGGATTTTCGCTTTCGCTTGTTCTAAGTCCACGTCTGTGTCCTCTTTGCTAGATTGTGTTGGGTTGTGGCTGGCTGCCACAGCGTTTGTGTTGTCATCTGCACCCAAAGCACAGAAAGACACTTCACGAATACGACCACCACGAAATACCGTGATTGGTCCTTGGTGAACTTTTCCATTGACTGTGACAGATGCATCAGCCTGAATTTCTTCTACTGATGACGGCTCAATGCGTACTGACATTTGCCACGGAAAACCATCGTCAGAATCCTGAGCAACTTCGGTGCCGAACTCGTTACTCATCAAGTCGCCTGAAACGACTAAACCTTGTTGATGATTAATGCTGTGCTCATTGATGACACCTGCACGCTGACGTGGCGAGTGATCGAGTAATGCGGGAATACGACCCTTAATTTTCATTGAGTCCAAATCAAAAATAATTCGGTCCCAATACCAATGGTCTGTAATCACTTCACCGCTGTATGCCACGCCTGTGAAAGTGCGTTTTTTCTTGCCGTCTTCGGCTTGATTGACGTTCAGATCACCAAGCCGAAAGCAATATTTGTCCTGTGTTTCCTCTACTGGCATTTTTCATGCTCCATAAAAAACCGCCCCATAAGGAGCGGTCATATTCATTGATAAATCAGTTCAGCAAAGGCTTGAGCGTATAGATCAGCTTGCCTTGACTTGTTTCAATCGAAACCACTTCAAACGATAAGCCAAACGGAATCAAAACCCCTTGCCCTGCATTTAGCTTTTCCAGATCAATACCTAAACCCTTAGCATTTTGAATCTGAATCACGATGTCACCTGCAGAATCAGCCATGAGCAACGGCGCATTGAATTGTACTGTCTGCCCAACTTGATACCCTGCCACTTGCTGAATAGTCGCAGTCCCCACCACAGTTGAGGCCGTATTGCTTGCTACAGCTTGAATCGCTGCCATGTCAGCACTTAGCCACCGTTTCAACACATCGTCAGCCAGTGAAGCCGCAGACGCATTTAGATACGTGGTCAATGCAGTGTCATTGCCTTGCACATAATCAAGAAAAGTCCGAATTGCAGTAGGACGTATTTGCGGATCAAGTGGAATCACCGTATCTGCAATCGTGTTGAATAAATCCCGACTCTTGTCATCCATTGGTGCAAATAAACTTGTCAGCTTCTTGGATGCTGTCCACTCGGCTTGAATGACTTGCTTTTGCTCTAGCAAGAACTCTTTATCCAGTGATGAATCAGCAATCTTTTTATCGACCAGTGATTCAAGCTCACCAAATTGCAAGGGATGTGATGACCAGTCCAAAGCTTCAGCCACTTCGGGCAATTTGTCATCTGGCGTAATGCCGTATTTCAATGCCTGTTTTTCAGTTAAAGCTATACAACTGCACCGACAACGAAAGCCTAACGGCGGGTAATGTGTCAGCCAAAATGGATGGTCAAACGGCAAAACAATTTTATCCAAAGCCAAGTGGCTTGGACGCACGCGACTGTCATTTATAGCCGAGTACATCAAGTAAGGACGTTTAGCCTTATTTCGGTTTTGTTGAATCCATCGCCCGTGACCATACGCATTTTGGATATTGGTACGAAATACGTTGTCCAGATAGTGCTTTGGTAAAATGATTTCAGATTCTTCAATCAGCTTCTGAAAATCCTTAAAGGTACCGCCATCTGCAATGGATTTATTCACCGCCTTAATGACCGTTTCAATCTGCGCAAGACTCGACAAAAAGCTCACCGTGGTTGCCATTTGCCGTGTTTTTAAGTCCAGTGAGTAAAAATCATCAGACAATACAATCTTGCGTTGCCGTGCATAGCGTAATGCCTCAAGGAATGTGACTGGTTGCAATGCTATTCCCCTTTACTCGCAGCCATATACCCTAAAATATCCGCAGCATACAAAGCCTGATCTAACTTGGCTGTAAACTCGGTTTTAGTGGCTTTTGGAATAAGCTGCATAAGATTGAACGCCAACGCTTCAGGACTGTCTGACGTGCTTGCTAACTGCCGAATCTCAGCATCATTTAGCAGCGTTAAATCATCCTGCCCATCTGTCAGTTCTTCAACTTCTTGCTGTGCATCGGATAGCTTGTTCGGCTTAGCTTTGAAATTAAATGCCTGGCGAGGTAATGCGGTGAATTGATTAAAGCCAGTTTGAGGTTGCTCAATCACATCACCATCTTCCAGACCATATTCACGCTTAAAGTATTGTGGCGTTAAGACTGCACCGGCATTCTTTAACTTCACATCACGTTCCGCCTTTTCAGGTTCAAGTGACTTTTCCTCACCAAGAATAATCTGTCTGCGCTTCCAACCATTAAGATCGCACAATGCATTAATAATCGCCTGCACTGTTGGGGTAATCATCCGAATGTCTGCACGGTATTTCGCATTTTGTACTTCCAGATGCACATCACCCAATGCACGGCTGCCTGCGCCATCTGTACCACTGGTGAGCGTCTGACCTAAAACCACCTTTTGAATACGGCGTTCCAAATTCTTGTCGAATGTTTCATAAGCCTGTGAGCCATTACCCACAGCCGATGCACTATGCAGTTCTACAGAGTCCATACTCGAAATGGCTAGAACAGAAGTTGCATGTGCTTTTAGTAATGCATCCCGCATATCTTGGTTGTGGCCAGTAGATGACTTGCCCACCAACAATGGCATACCGTACTTTTCAACAAATTTTGACCAGAATTTAAAGCCATTCGTTTTAAAGAACCAAACCCAGTACAAACGACTAAGCAGTGCCTCTCCATAAGGATTTTCAAACGTAGATTTGCAGCGTGTTAAGAAATGCTTAAAACGCTGGTCTACTTCCTGATCCTGATGTGTGTGGTTGTAGTTTTTTAAAAGAAGTAAACTTCCATTACTCTTTGGCTCATACCATTGCAGAGGCTTCTCACCAATCCATTCAAAGCCTATGAAAGGCGTGACAGTATCACCTTGAATATGAACCCTTGGGTTTTCAAGTTTGGAGTAAATTCCCTCAAGCACAGAATATCCGTACCATCGCGCGTTTTGTGCGCCTATAATGATTTCAGACCACCATTCACGAAGATGTGCATACAGGATTTCTGTTTCTATACCTTCTGCTGGCTCTAGCCGCCATGGAGCACTTTCCAGTTTATCCTGTCGCTTCTCAATAGCCTGATATACTTCATCGTCATACATCATGACTTTTAAGCGATGTCGGGTAATTCCTGCTTTACGCAATACCTCGTCTACATCAGGCATTTTAGTCAAATAATTGAGTAGCGCCTGTTCAGCCTCATGCACACTTAAGTTACCCGACACAGGCTTTTGACTTTCGGGATTGCGTTTTTTCTTAGCCATATTTAAAACCTTATGCCGCTGGTGGGCTGTAATTCAACATCACGACTGAATCTTCAATCGCATCAATTAAGGTATCGACTTGGTCGTCGTGATCATGGGTCATTTGGGCGTTAAATGCCTCACACTCATCTAGGAAGGATTGCTTCCAAGTTGCATTTCGAGGCAGCATGACAAACCTGTTTTGATTTTCAGGGTAAACATCAAAGTTGTTCTCTAGGTGTGGTGCTACATCCATAAAGCGGGTCAATTTGTCCTTTTCACGTTGAACAGGAATAATTGGGATGCCGCCATATTTCTGCCATGACTGCACCAATTGGGTTCCATGCGCCTTATCCTCAACTTTCATGTATCGAAGTGGCTTTGTTGTGAAGTCATACGCTTTATGTTTATCGATAAATGCTTTCGCTTTCTTATTCATCTCTGGCGCTTCCCATTTGCCGCGCAAAAGATCAATCAAATAAAGCTTGCCATCTACCCCCATACCAACCAAAAGAAAGACAGTGAAGTCATTTTCTTCTTTGACCTTTTGAGCGGTATCCACATATACAGCACGCCAAACCAGTTCAGGTAATTCGTGATATTCACCAAACCACTCGCCCTTGATTAAATCACCACCTAATTTCTTAGGTCGCTGCATGTATTGGCTGCTGAACGTGTAACGTGAAACTGTTGCGCCATCTTTGTCTTGGCCGCCTTTCTCCAACTGCAGCAATGACTGCAAGGATTCTTTCAATGGCCAATAGCTTTGACGCCCTTTTTCGTCTCGCTCAACGTCACGTGGTACCTTCTTTTGAATATGCTCAGGTAGTGACTGAATGTAATCATCATCAATCAAGGCGGGTATTGAAATTTGATGCCATTCACCTGGTACGTTGCCAGTCATCACAAAGTTAGTCGGATCCTCAACGTGCAAACGCTGCATGATCAAAATAATCGGTGTAGATGACTTGGCTTTACGTGAGTTCACCGTGTTTAGAATTTTACGGTTTGCTTTGTTACGTGCTGTCTTACTGAATGCATCTTCTGGTTTAAGTGGGTCATCAAGAATGATAGCCCCTGTAAACCCAAGATCAGCTAAGGTACCAGCACGACGCCCTGTAACCTGACCACCCATCGAGGCGCTATACACATGCCCCGCCTCATACCCATCTACTGTGGTTTTCCATGATGCCTTTGCATCGGTACTGGTTGATATTTTGACTGGCCATAAGGCTTGAAAGTCTGGTGACTTCACGATATTTCGAGCTGTAGCCGAAACATCCTCAACCAAAGACTGTGAAAATGATAAATACAGAAAGCGTGAACGCTGGTTACGCCCAATCCCCCGTGCAATCAGGTTGGTAAGTAATTCTGTTTTACCACTGCCTGGTGGTACGTTAATCACAAGGTTGGGAATTTCACCACTGATAACTTTATCAATCGCATCAGCAATATATTCATGGTGCCAATTCACCAAGAATTTAAACCCCATACGTGGCAGGAAAAATGCCCGAGTAAAAAATAAATGCTCATCTTCACATTTGATTCTTTTTGCTTTTAATTTGACTGGGTCAATATTCGCTCTCGAGTTCATTTATCGCCTGCCTTACCTGCTCATCAGTGGCAGTAACAACTACTGTATTTTCGTTCTGAATCGGTCCACCACCTGCGCCTGTGATTTCCTGTTTATTTGTAAACTGCCCACCGCAATCCTTTGCAGCCTGTTCAAGAATCTTGAGCGACATCACTGTGTTCTTTGCATTGCGCTCTAATTGCTTCTGATACTGCTTTAAGCGGTAATGCTTGTTTGCAATCGGGATATCAATTAAGCCAGCATCAAAATCGGCGCGTGTCTTATTGAATAACTCGACAAATTTCTTACTTAGATTTTTACCAGCCGCTTTGGTTGGATCGTAAAGTTGGCATTGCTTTCTATCAATCTTTACACCAAATTCTTGCAAGACCTGATCTGCCACCTCTTGAGGGGTATCACGGCATGCAAGAGCTTGAACTATAAATATTTTTACAGGCTCTTTTAATGCTGCCATAAACACCCCTTTGTCTAGCTACGTCTAGCAAAACAGGCAAAAAAATTTAAGCCAACTTCAATAAACACGTACCACATGCATGAGCAATTTTTGCCTTGCCGACTGCAGGACCATCATTTACAAGCTCCACCATTTTTTGAACGTCTGGTGATGCACCGTAACGCTGAACGACACCGTGAAATTCTTCTACATCATGCGGTCGCAAATAATATTTATACTCACCTGTAGACGGGCTGATTTGGTAGTTACCATCTTCATCTTTTTTAGCACCAACATGATACAGCTCATGTTCGATCAATGCGCAAAAATCAGTATCACTGGCATTGTGTGCAAACCATGCATCAATCGTGATGATGAAATTCGGTACACAACCAAACCAATCGATCATCTGTTTTTCTTGACGCATCTTTCGCCAGCCGCCAGCCATCGGCGCAAACTTTTCAGTCTGACCTAAAACAATTTTTTCAGATTTTTTAAATCCACTTGATGCCCATAGCACCATAAATAAATCATCATCCCATGGCGATATATGCATGTGATCAGGGTTGTGTAGCTCACCATCCTCATCAATTAATGTTTTTAAAATCCATTCCTTTAGCTCATGTGCAGGCTCAAACCCCACTGGTTCTTCAGGATCAAGATCAAGTAAGCTTCGAGGCGGCATTGGTCGTTTCACAGCAATACATTCCGTAAGTTTCTAATTCGCTCTTTCAATCGGCGCATGATGCCGTCTATCGCTAGCATCTCTGCCCGCGTCAATCCCGATCTACTGAGGTTCTGATACTTAGACAGCTCAGCACTGCAAAATTCTAAGTCTTGTTTCGCCTGTACTTTGTCTGTCATGTAATCACCAATAAGAAAAGAAAAACCCCTCAACATCTAGAATGCGAGGGGCTTTGTTTGCCGTAATACGTTCGGCTAGTGCTACCAAACTAATGCTTGGTAGCGAGGGCTTGAATTTATCTACACTCCAGCTTTGGGGGAGTGCTGGAATATACATGCTTAATGTTTGCTGATGCTGTTAATTCACCTGGTAATAATGGGGATAAAACCGAAATTAGCCCAAAATCAACCATTGCACTACCTTCATAAAAGCAATTTATTTCAGCTGGTTTCAATGGGATTTTAAAATCATTATGCATATCTTTACCACTACCAGAATATTCAACCGTTAAACCCTTTAATAAAGGGATTTGAGATTCTGACTGTTTGATTGTGATAAGCATCATTTCATCCGTATGCTCATGCATCCCATAACTAAAATCCACTCTTACTGGAGCGATTGAACTAAAAGTATCTGATTGATACTCATTTTCGTAATCATCTGCATGAAATGTGGTTGAAAGTGTTTTAAATTTTTCAGCAGCTAACACATCAATTGAAACAAACATTAACCCACAAAGCATAATTTTATTTAATTTTTTCATATAATATCAGCCCGTTTAATTTAAGAGCATGGATTGTACAATTATATAGAAATTAAACAACAAAAAAGCCCACATTTCTGTGAGCTTTACGGTAATTACCAGTCTTTCCTGATCGTCATTTGCTTTCACACAAATTAAGCTAGACAGCCATAATATGACCATCTTATAAAAACTATAGCTTAGTTTCCGTTTAAATGGAATCTTTAAGTACGCAATTCTTTGTAAGTATTTTTTTTATACTTTTCAATCGCCTTGGATGCTTCATCTATCGCTGATTCTATAGCGATTTCCATCATTGCTTCATACGGTTTCCAAGTTTTTCGATAGTTATCAACCGTCATCTGGTGGCAATTAATACCCGCATAATACAAACGCCCCTGTGCTGTGAAATTAGCCTCAAGCTGAGGATCCAATGCAAAGTCTATGACCATACGCGCAATCAGGTACGCCAAGTGATTCATTGTGATGTGCTCAGGCTCGCGCTTTTTATCCGTTACGGCGTTTTTAAGCATGATATTTACAAGATGCCCTCGCACATATTCATAATCACTTTCGCACTTACCCTCAAATATAATTAACGCAGTTACTGACTTCGCTAGCTGTGTTTCCATAACTGCAATCGCACCTAAACGATCTTCGTAATTCAAAGGCTTCTCTCCAGTGCCACGCACATTTGGTTCAAAATTTGGCGACTTAGCCGTAATGCCATGAGTCAGCCATTCAAATTGTTCAAACTTTTCCGCCACTGCTGCATTCATCCCTTCACCAACCCTTCAATCTGTTTAATCGCAAAACCACTTGTCACTTGCTCTGTACTGAACCGTAAAACCTGAAATCCCATCATTGTTGCTGCGTTATATTTTTCCATATCCCCCAAATAACCTTTACCCCGTGTATGCCTGCCGCCTGACCAGATACCCCCTTCAACTTCGATCAGCAGCTTCGTATTCTTGATATGAAAATCTGCCCGCCATTTTCTTGCTGTGTGAAATTGAAACTCCTGCACAAATTCAATTTTTAACGCTCTGAGCTGCTGGATTAATGCTGCCTCACCCACACTTTCCACCTTTGCGCCTTTAACCTTTTTCTTACGCTTGGTGGCAGTCTTACGACCACCGCCATAAAGTTTTCTGTATTCAGCAAGCGAGATGCTAGTCACCATCACCTCGCAATGCATACATCACAGAACTTGGCACCCAGCCACAGTACCCACAAACCAAACCGCCTGTTATGCGGCCACAGAATTTACACATGTTCACCTACCCGTTCTATGACTGTTTGAATGGCTTTCAATGTCATATCCTTGTCAGTGGAATCACGTAAAAGATCAGCAATCATTGAAACTTTTCGCTTATATTTCTCAGCAACTTTTTCAGCAGCTTTCTGCATACGATCCTGCACAGTGTTGAATGCGATTAGCTCATTGTGTTCTTGTTTAAGCTGGATATAGCACTGCTCCATGTTGTTGAGTTGGGCTTTTCGATAATCCCAAGCCTGATAAGCCATCTGCACCAGCAACACTCGATAAACATCGCCATCCCTATCAAACAGCTTGTCACCATGGATGAATCGCATATTCGTGTAGAAGTCCTGATCCTCAAACCACACCTCAAAGGCGGTAAACGGAATTTCTGAAAGATTTATAACCACCCCTTCCAAGCTATTCATTGCTTCTTCAAAATTCATCTCTCAATCCCCCTGCACAATCGTCATCGGCGAGATGTGATTACGGATGTCAGTCACGTAATCCGTGCGGTCATCTTCAAACACAGATTGAATTCGCTCTCGAGCCTTGCTGAAATCCCCGACCAGCATTGCGCCACCTTCAATTTTTTCCTGGCTCAGCTCTGCATAGGCAGCCAATTCTTCCGCTTCGCTGCGACCGTAGTAGTGCTGGTCAATTTGGGATTTAAGCTCATCAAGAAAAATATCGTTTGAGCATCGGATAAATCCGTTCGTGTACATTTTCATTTTTGTGTTGTATGCCTTAGCCCACTCAGGCGCACCATCCACAATTTTCCGCATCTGTTCGATTGTTAAATTCATGCCTTCAACTCCTTTTGAACATTCATGATGTCTTTGGCGTACTGCGTTGCCTTGTAGTGACTACCTGAAACACGCTCCAAATATCGCCATTCAACAAAATTTTGCAGTTGGCTATAAACGGTTGCCCTGTGTGCATCAATAACGGCTTCTTGAATATCTTTCACAGTGAACAACTGAGTTGCATAGCATGCGAAAAGCAAAATATTTAACTGATCTTCAAATGTGAGCTTCCTTGTTTTATCAAACACACTTTCAACTGGTTTAATATCCACGCCATTCTTTAAGAAATCTTCAACTGTTTTGCTCACACCCCACCCCCTACCCGCTGATCTGCCCAGTTGCATTCCACAACATCTAACCCATCATGTTGAAAACGAGACCACAGTCGATCACCTAAATCTTTGCGCAATTCTTCTAACGTATAATTTGAAATGAGCATCGTTGGCTTGCCTTCGTCATAACGTGCGTACAGCACTTTGTGCACCAGCTGCAGTCTGTTCTCATGCCGATCATGCAAACCATATTCATCCAAAATTAGTAAATCGTATTCAGTGAATCGGTAAACCGCTTGAGCTTCGTTGTCATCGGGCTTAGTCCATGCATTGGCAATTTCTGCTGACATGTCTTCAGACGTGATGTATCTTGCGAATTTGCCCTTGTCCAAAGCGTTTCTAGCCACGGCGCAAGACAGATGTGTTTTACCAGTACCAGTACGACCAACCATGATCAAATTACGTGTAAGGCCCGTAATAAAATCCTTGGTGTATTTCACGCAAAGCTCTTTGGCATTTCTTTGGCCATCGTTTTGAGTGATGTACTCGTTGAATCCACTTTTGGCGTGTCGGCTTGGGAGTTTGGCACCTTCAAAGTGTTTTTTTCGAACCATGGCATCAACTGTTTTTTGATGTTCAAGATTGCTTTGAATCACATTCTCTTTTGCACAGGTTCCACAAACCAAACTACTACCCGCTTTGATTTTGAGTTCAGCGTGGATAGGACAAATGTCACTACTAACTTGGAAATTAAATCCTGCTACTGCTGCAATTGAGTTCATACAAGGTCCCCCAAATCGATATCGTCAGTTGAGCAAGGCGCATACTGAGTCACATCACCCCAAGCGTCGTTGACGTTACGGTTTTGTTTGACAGAGTTTGTTTTTCGGGTTGGCTGGGTTTTTTCACGCTCAATACGCTGCTGCTGTTTTTCAAATTCTTGAACGAGCCACTGTGCAAATTTGTGATGACGCTGGTTGTCAGTGAGCTGAAAATTCTTTTCGTGATGCGCGTTAAAATTCCCTAGATGGAATTGAAATTCTTCCAGACTCAGAATTTCATGAACACGTTGCGAAAATTTTGAAGTTTGTAAAATCACTTTCAGATGCTCGATATCTGGATTCCAAACTTCAGGTTCCAAAATTTTTTCATGCGCGTTTGTGTGTATATTCTCTTGTTCTTGCTCCTGTTCCTGTTCTTGGCTTGCAAGGGGCTTTGAAGGGGCTTCATTTTTCGTGTGTTTTTTTGTCGAATTTGCACGTTTTTCAGTCATGCAAAATGCCTTGCTATATTTGTCAAAAAAGCTTGCTAGATAAGGGTTTGAGGGCAATGAGTTATACTCATTCTGTACGCCTTTACAACGGTTGTCTGTAGACTTAAGCGAATCAGCAACCTGATAGCGTGCCATTTCATAAACCCATACAACCTCAGATTCATGGTCATAAGTGCAAAATCCCGCTTCGCAGGCACTATCAAGCCCCTTTGAAGCACCTTCTAAGCCCAAGCCTGTTTCATGCGCGATATATAGAAGCGGCACGTAAAATAAGCCGAGCATATTGGCATGAGGGCAAGTCATTAAATACATTGCAACCACGAGACCCTCTGGACATTTACGCAGCTGTTTTCCAGTGGACCCTGTCCAAAAATGTGGCGATACTTTTGCATAATCACGCATGGCTTCTAAGCTCCTTGTAAGGGGCTTGCATGGGGCTGACAAGGTACAGAGATTTAACCATTACACCCTCATCACTCACAAACAACGCCACGGTATGTTCTGGTTTGTCTTCCCAATAACAGTCAGCACAAATAAAACCATCATTGTTTTCTGTACGGCTGACCATGCTGTCCGATCCGCAGTAATCACATTGCGGCACTAAGATTAAGCAGTTGCTGCACTGCTCTTCTTTAAATTCCGTACATTTGCCCTGACATGGGTGTTTTGGTAAAGTATTTGTGTTCATAAAGAATTTCCCTCTGAATTGAACGCAAAAGCCCGATCCACGAAGTCGGGCTTTTTTATTTGCCTTCAACACAGGCGTGTACCTTGGCATCCAGTTCAGCCAATATCTTGTGCAGTTTGTTTATGACTCGTGACATATCCACCGCTTCACCACGAGTTATACGGCCATCCAACATCATTTCTTTGAATACAGATTGAATGTCACCGCCACTGATTCCCATGTTTAACACCAGTTCAGTCAATGCTGTGTCGCGGCATTCGGGAATTTTAGGTATATCAATTGCAACCTTGCCGTGCTCTGCATTAAGTGCATGCAAAATGCGGTAATCGTTTGTGATTCCCATTAATTTTGAAGCTTCAGCAAGCGTAATATGGTGTGTATCCGTGTTTGGATTCACTTTGCTATTCAGCACGGCTGGGCTTTTAATGCCGAGTCTAGGTGCAAGAGCATTTGCCCCACCTGGGTAGTCATGCACCGTGTGATATGCCGCATCTAAGATGTTCATTTAGGCTTCCTTTGAACGTGTTTAAATAAAATCAATTGGTTGATAATTGATTTATGCAGTTAATGCGGGAGCTATAGATGAAACTGACTTATCACGGCGTATTTCAAAATGAATACTGGGAATCAAAGCCATAATTTTTCCAACGGATGGGTCTGGAACATACTCCCCCCACTGGTTTACAGCTTGTGGAGTAACCCCTATCTCATCTGCTAAGTGGGATGCATTTTTGAAGAATTTCATAGCATCACTTGTCTTAATCAGTACTTTCACTTTTATTCCTCAAAGTGCGCTTTATTTTTAAAGCATACTTTAATAAATATTTGCAAGCAAGCTTTATTATTCATGTTGTAAGCTAGCTTTAAATTTAAAGTGGGTTTTATTTTATGAACACTCTTCAGGATAGGATTAACCTTGCTATTAGCCATTTCTTGAAAACCAGAAATGAAAAGAAATTAAAAAGAAGTGAAATGGCAAAGTTTTGTGGTGTGTCAGTTGCCGCCATAGGTCAATGGATTAACGGACAAACCAACTCACTTGATAGTTTAAAAAATGCAAAGGCTGCGCAGTACTTGGGTGTAAACCCACACTGGCTAGCTGGCGATTCAAAATTTAAAATGCTGGACGATGTTGATTCAACTATTAAGTTTGATCCACTTGTTGCTGTAGATACCGTGGTTGCAACCGAAGACCACAAAGATGATTTTGTTTGGATCGATGTTGTTGAGGCTGTCTTTTCATGTGGCGCTGGCGAATCAATTGAATTTCACTTTGACACCATTAATGGAAAAATCCCATTTTCGCCTTCGTTTATGAAAGAAAAAGGCGTTACTGAAAAAACCATGAAAATTATTAAAGCCAAAGGCGAAAGCATGGCGGATTTCATTAAGGATGGTGACCTAGTTGGTATCAACTTAGCGCAAACAGACATTATTGATGGTGAAATTTACGCTGTGTATTTAGCTGGCGAAGGCATGTTGAAGCAAATATTTAAAGAAGCTGACGGCTCTTTGGTGCTTCATAGCTTGAATGAAAAGTTTCCAGACAGAATTGTAAGTGAAGAAAATGGAAGGAATTTTAAAGTAATAGGTCGCCAGTTTTGGCGGGCGGGGTAAATTTAAAAATAGAGAATACTTATGCATCCACAACAAATTATGAATCAAATCATTGAGCGTATTAACAAGGCTTCAGCTGCTAACGAACCTCTAACGCTAAACCCCGAAGAAGTTAAAATTCTCTCAGAAGAAATTGGCGATCTACACTTCATCCCTGTGCTTACTAATGAGCAGTTGATCCAGCTATGCAATGAGGGAAAGTTGGGTCAAAAGATGGTTGAGTAAGATTGTTGGCTATATAGAAAATTAATTGAAGATAACTTGTCTCTCAAGACACAGCTGCTAATCCAGAGGGGGAAAACCATGGATAATTTTGTACAAAGACTTAAAAATCATATAGAACATGTGAAAAAAGTGGGTGAACACTGCACAACAGAGGAAACTACAAAGCAAGCACTTATATTGCCTCTATTGGATATTTTGGGATTTAATCCGTACGATCCAACGAAAGTTCTTGCTGAGTTTGCAGCAGATTTCCCAGGAGTAAAATCAACAGAACGTGTTGATTATGCATTGTATTGCAACGGCCAGCCTGTAATGTTTATTGAAGCTAAGCCTTATATTGCAAACCTAACTAACCACGCCCCTCAACTATCAAGATATTTTAATAGCAGTCTTGGCGTAACAATTGGCGCTATTACAAATGGCCGTGAATGGAGATTTTTTACTGATTTAATAAACACAAATGTTATGGATGAGAAACCTTTCTTAACTATTGATTTTACGAAAGCACATCCTGAAGATTTAACTCAATTGGCAGAATTTAAGCATGATAATTTTCATGCAGAAAAACTAAGATTCTTTGCTGAAGAAAGTCAATATATACAGCAATTTAAATCTGTCATTAAAAGAAGCATAAATGAAGTTGATATTGACTTTGTTCGCTATGTCGCACAACAGGCTAATATTCAACGCCAACTTAATACTAAGTTTCTTGAGTCCATCCAACCTTTTGTTCAGCAGGCGGTACAGCAAGCGATTAGTGACACGGTTGTTAAGGGCTTGTCCTCTCCTACAATTATTACTGCACAACCTGTTGAGCAGAAGTTAGTTGGTGATCAGCCTGAAGTTAGCCAGGTAATACAAGAACCCGACTTTATCGTAAATCCTGACAATGAAAAAATCATCACAACAAAGGATGAGCAAGATCTGTTGCGCATTGTTACTGAATTATTCCCAGATATTGAGTTAGAAGGACGTGACACGGAAAGCTACTATTCTGTTTTATATCAAAATAAAACTAACAGATGGTTGTTTAGATATGACGTGAATCGTAAACGCCCTACTATTCAGTTTAATGTATCTATTGATGAGACACGTAAAGCTGAACTTGAGCGTGCTGGCCTAGAAATTCAAAATAATGGGCAGATTTTTATAGAAAAACCAGAGCACATCTACAGAATGGTAGGCATTTTAAGAGATAGCCTTGAATATTGTATGAATGATGAAAATTTCAAACGTACCTCCAGCCAGTAAATTTCGATGAGTTTAAGCCGCTATATGCGGCTTCAAGTCTTTAATTTCATTAGTTATATCTATATATAGCTAAGAATAATACACTTAAAAAATTAGTAACAAAGCGAAACTGGCGTATCCAGTGTAATTATTTAAGAAGGGGGTAAAAGTGGAATTAGGTGAACTGACAATTAATGAAAATGGTTCTGCTATTTTTTTTGCAGAATATAGAGCTAGATTCACGATTGATGAGCCAGTACCAGTCGATATTGCTATCAAAAGTTTAAAAAGCTTTGAGGCTTTATTGGAAAGGACAAGATTGTTGGTTTCTATGTCTATGGAAAATATAAATATCGAAAGTACTGAGGTATTTGTAAAGGAAGTAGGTGAAGGCAGTTTTATTGTTGATTTTTTGGTAAAATACGTTATAGGTGAAGAAAATCAACAAAAAGCCGAGGAAATTTACGAATCTACTGTAAGGAATAATGAAAAAGTGAGGACGGTAGTTGCTCTTGGAGTTGGTGCTGCACTGGTAGTAGGCGCTCAAGCCCTACACTCTAATTTTTTCCCTTCCGCCCCTCAACAACCAGCTATTGAGGCATACAATAGCGTTATCATAAATGCAGCAGGTGATGTAAATATCTCACCAGAACAAATCAAAGAATATCAGAACTCCTTAAGAGACTCCAAAAAACTCGCTCAAGAAACTGTTAATGCTTTAGCTCCTGCTCGTTTAACCCCAAACAGTACAATAGAAGTAGATGGATTACAGCACTTAAATGTAGAACCTCAATTTATTAATAACGTTCCAGAAACATACCAGCCTCCAACTCCTGATGAACGTGAAGAAGCTCACTCAAATGTAGATGTGTTGATTTTTGCAAGTGATAAAGATAGGTCAGAGACAGGCTGGGCAGGCAATATACCAAGTTTATTTACTAAAAGAGTAAAATTTATTCTTGGCGATGATGTCCAGCCAAGTGTATTGCACGGCACTGTACAAGTTAAAGCTGATATATTGGTAAGAGAGCGGTTTAATAAGAACAAAAGAAAGTACGAGCCATATGAGGTTTTGATTTTAGCAATTAATTAAAGATTAAAATTTTTTTAAGCCACCCCAGCGGTGGTTTTTTTGTGTAATAACTCTGTAACAGTGGATTTAAACGCAGTTTTATACCATTTATTATATTTACCCCAATGATTTAAAAGATAAAAAGGAAAACAAAATGAAATACGTGTTAGGCGCAACTCTTGTAGCTCTAGCGATCACTGGCTGTACTTCGACTCCAAATAAAGAAGTAACGCGTGAAAACGTGATACGCAATGCCCCTGAAAACACACAAGTTATCAGTTTTGTAGGCCCTAATGATTTAAAACTTTTCCTAAAATCATCTGACCTATTTGAAACTGCACAAATGATTGATGGATCGGGTAAGGTTTATCATCTTAAACATGCTGTTTCTGGTAGTGGAGTTCGCTTAGCGAATGATGATGGTGTTTCTATTCACTTCAAAGGCGGTGAAGGTGTTGTCGAGTTTGAGAAAGATAAGCCGATCAGTATTACTGAAGTAAAAAAATAAAGTATCAACTTAAGATCAACCCACCCCAGCGGTGGGTTTTCTTTTGTCTATTGAAGCACAAATTAAAGTAAAGTTTAAAATAATTATTAAAGTGCGCTTTACACATCCAATTTATTAAAGTATGCTTTAATTATCGAAACAAAAAAAAGCACACCGACCGCTAAATCATGTGTGCTTTTCCAAACTGCGAGGTAATTATGAATACAACAACTCAATCTTTCAAGTATCCAATTGTAGCTATTGCTGCTGCAGTTGCCACAGTGGGCGCTTTGGCTGTCACCTACACACCAGAGCCAACGACTTACACACCCGCTTTTACAGCGAACACTGCACCGTCTCAATACGAGCTATTACAGCTGCGTATGACTGACAACACCAAAGGTCAGGCTGTAATTCGTTTAGATGGTTTCCGCATCACTACAACTTTTGAAGTTGAAGCATTTGAAGACAATTACGGTGTTCCAGGATCTGAATTTACCGCTGTTGATGTCACCAGTCTTGATGACGTTCAGGTCTTTGATGCAACTGGCAAACGCTATAACGACTTCACCGATCACATCGATCACCGAAACATGAATGCTCTAATCAAAGCACACATCGAAAAACATCGTTTAGTTACCTTGGGAGATGAATCATGAATTTTGCAACTCCAGAACAAGTGTTTACTGCCCTTGGTGATGGCAAGGACGTGTATTGGTCAGAGGATGGTTCAAGCGAATGGACTCCTTTAAACCAAAAGTCACAGCTTAACTTTTCAGACTTGTACTCAGGCTTTTTAAAGTTCCGTGTTGAGGATCTTCCGAAAATAAACATGCCGATTGAAGTTACTGACACACAGTACTTTTCAGCCTTTGTACGACATGAGGGCAGCTTTGAAATTTACCGTGTGGGCACAACAAAAACACGTTTTTATGCACTCAAGCTGAAACGTAATGTGCGCTCTGAAAACTACTTTTCAAACATTGATGTATTTGCAGTTAACACTGACGGCACGTTGAAAAAGATTCTCAGAACAGTGCCAAACGACTGGCTATTCAGTGCATTGGAAAAGGCACGTAAGGCGAATCGTAACCGCGAATATAACCAAATTCTGCAGGATACAGGCTTCTTTTCCAGTAAAGAATATGGCGACCACAAACGTAGAAGCCGCCGCATGGGAGGAATGTAATCATGGCATTACCGATTATTACAGCTGACCAGCCGTTAATTGTTCAGGCGATCATTACCTACATCTATGCGGATCCTGGTCTTGGCAAAACTTCTATGGGTTTTACAGGTGACAAAGCCATATCTTTTGACTTTGACAAAGGCGCACATCGTACTGGTGAGCTACGTCGTGGTGCCGTGGTTCCTGTTCAGCAATGGTCTGATGTTGCAAATATCACCCTGCAGGATTTAGCACCGTATAACACTGTTGTGATTGATACCGTGGGTGCAATGCTTGAAAGCATTAAAACCCACCTACTTGGCAACCGTGAAAACCGTCAAAAGGATGGTTCACTTAAGCTTAAGGCGCAGGGTTTGGCCAACAACATTTTTACTCAATATGTGAACAACTTGGTCAGCTCGGGTAAAGACGTTGTATTTATTGCCCACGCATCAGAAGACAACTCGGGCGACCAAGTTATTTACCGTCCAGACTTAGGCGGTAAAAACAGAAATATGCTTTATCGCATTGCAGACATCATGGGTTATTTGACCACTGTCACTACCAGTGAAGGTAAAAGTGCACGTGTAATTAGCTTTAAGCCGTCCCCTACTCACCACGCTAAAAACTCAGGTGCTTTAGGGGGTGAAACGGGCGAGGTTTGGGTACCTGATCTGAAAGAGCACCCGCGCTTTTTGGCTGACCTAATTAATCAAGCCAAGGGCCATATCAACACACTAACCCCTGCACAGCTTGAGGAGCAAAAGGCTCAGCAAGACTTGGGTAACTGGGAGCAGAGCTGCAATGAAGCAAAGCATGCTGGCGATATTAACGAACTGACCGCTTCTTTGGTTAAAGAGCATCGTTACTACGAAGTTATGCGCAAAACTCTAATTCACCATGCAGAGCGACTGAAATGCACATTCAACAAAGAATTGAACAAATGGATTGGGCCAAAAGAGTTTTTAGGCATCACGGATGAACAGCGAGATGAACTCCAAAACTTACTTGCCCAAAACAATGTTGATGTTATGACGTTCTGCGAAGAACAAGGAATTGACAGCCTTTTAGCAATCAATGCCGCTGACTTCCAGACAGTAAAAGCACACATCATGAATAACTTTAAAGAGGCCGCTATTGCATGAACGCAGTAATTTTAGACACCGAAACTCACGACATGAACGGATACCCGATTGAGATTTCGTATTCGCCTTGCGACTTTATAGATGGCGCTTTGCACGTGGGGCATGAATTGAATTTTGATGAATACTTTTCATGCCCAGAACGCATCTCTTTTGGTGCGATGGCAGTGCACCACATTTTGGAATCCGACATTGCAGGCAAGCCAAGCTATGAAACATTCCGCTTGCCTACCACAGTCAAATACATGATCGGTCACAATATTGATTATGACGTTGCAGCAGTTAAAAAGTGCGACCCAAAAATTGAAGTGAAAGCAATTTGTACTTTGGCTTTATCGCGCATGTTATGGCCAGACGCAAGTCACTCACTTGGCGCCTTGTATTACCAAATCAGTGAAGACAAAGAAAAGGCTCGTAAGCATTTACGCAATGCTCATAACGCGAAATATGACATTTACTTCACTGGTGTATTGCTTGAGGTGTTGGTTGGCGAGCTGGGCATCAAAGATATGAACTCGCTTTACATGATGTCTGAAACAGCACGTATTCCGAAAAAAATC
Organism: Acinetobacter sp. YH12021; assembly: GCF_013420145.1. Lineage (NCBI taxonomy): Bacteria > Pseudomonadati > Pseudomonadota > Gammaproteobacteria > Moraxellales > Moraxellaceae > Acinetobacter > Acinetobacter sp. YH12021. The sequence goes on along the minus strand of NZ_VOYT01000015.1, from coordinate 6,320 downwards.
ACTTTCGGCAAATACAAAGGTACTTACATTGATGACCTGCCGAGTGACTACAAAGCTTGGTTACTACGTCAGGATGACGTGGACCCGTACCTACGCAAAGCATTAAAGGGATAACAACATGAAGAAAAATTATGTTTGGACCTACAAAGCAAAAGTGCAAGGTGGCCGTGGCTACATCACTGGGCAGGTTGAAGCACCTACTTTCAGCCAAGCAGAACAAATAGTTTTTGATGACAATTTATTAGTGGATTCGGTTGAGCTGAAATTATGCCGAAATGTGAAGCCAACACAGGAGTTTGCAGCATGAGTATTTTAACGGGTAATGAAGCTTTTGCGGCCATGGCTGCAGGTCAATCAATCGAATGCCGTCATAAAGACGCGACTGTATTTGATGCTATTGGAAACTTCCCTGCCACTGTATTTTTTGATACTGACCATGAATTCCGCATTGCGATCGTGTTTATGACTATTGGTGAAATACAGGTACCAGAAGCAGTCAAAGAAGTGCCTGCCAAGGGTATTCAATGCTTCACCCCATCAGTTCTGACTGAGGAATTGAGCAAGGGCTTTAAGTGGAAAAACAGCGCAAATGACTTGGTGCTTTTAAACCGTGGCTTGGTGCATTTAGTGCAAGAACATGCTGAAACGCATGCCAAAGCATTAATTGCTGTGAGCGGTGGAAGTCTTGAATCACCTGCAGAAACAGTTGTGGCCAAACCTGAAATTAATGTTGCTGAGCCTGAGCCAGTAAATGAAATTGAGCAAGTTTTAGGGCCTATCGCAAACAAGCAAGATAATGATCTGTCTGTTGCTAACTTGCAGAAACTTCAACAAGAAGCCGAACAGTTATGCAACAAACCTGCAGAAGAATCGACAGAAGATAAATATCAAGCTTTGCTTAATGACTTGGTCGGTCGTGCAGCTGTTGCTGCCACACCTGCAGAAGCAAATGCATTGGTCGGCTACACAAAAGAATGGACTGAAGAACAGCGCAAACCACTACTCACAGCTATTAGTAAGCGCTTAATGCTGTTGAACCCGAAGCCTGAAATTGAGCAGCCACCTTCTTTAATGGTGCAAATCCAAAATGCACCCGACTTGACCACACTTGATGCACTTGAAATTGATGTGTCAGCTCGTGCACCAGAGATTCAACCAAAGCTGATGGACTATATAAAGAAACGTCGCTTTGAGTTGGAAAACGGCGTAAGTGCGGTGACTTCATGAGTTTCTCATATTCAACCATCACCCGAACACTAACAGTGTTCGGGACCAAGATGACGCACATATTTAACAACGTGAGTTTAGGTGAAATTGACAGCCTAATTCTTGACGCAAAATTCAAAGAAGCGAACTGGAGAGAATAATGAATTCAGCTGCTGATATGAGACGCTTTCATGAGCAGACAGCTCTACAAAAAGCAAAAGACAAGGTAATTGATGCTTTAAAGAATGACCCGCTTGGCTTATCTGCAAACCAATTAATGACTGTTTGCCGCCTTAGTATTAAGACCGTGAAAAACATCCTAGCAACGATCGATGTGCAAGAAGAGCATGGTGTTTATTTCCTGTCAGGTGTAGCTAGAGCAGAAATAAAAGCTGAGCCACAGCCACTGCCAGCAGAGCAACCAAAAGCTGAACAACCTAAACAGGTTTCAACCAGAGTGCAGGCAAAAGCTCATGAAGAAATTTTGCAATATTTGCATGACTTTCCCGCAGGTTTAACAAAGCCTGAATTGATGGCTGCTTTGCAACTGAATGACAAGCAATTCACCAATGGCATTTATAAGCTGAAAAACGAGGGTGAAATTATCCGCACTGGTAAATTCGGCAGCTACAAATACCAATTAAAAACTAATGGCCAAGAAATGAATGCTGAAGTTATTGCGGCACCAGCTGCTGAAGAAAATGTGATTAGTGTGCAGCCTGTTGTAGAAACATCTGCTCAGGATCCACAGCCAAGTGATCTTAATGTCATCGATTTACTAAAAGACCAGATCAAAACAGTGGTCACAACCAAAAACCACTTAACAATTACGGAAGATCAGCTGTACGTCCTATTGTCTGACTTATTTGGTTTAAACACAGTCAATTTCTGTATTGATGCTGGTCGTCTTGTTGGTGTGAATCTTAGTGAAGAAGTGGTGGCGTGATGGATATTCAAAGAAAATGCTTTGAGGAATCAAACAATGTAAATCCAGATTGGTCTTTTAAGTTTGATGAAGAATTGCAGCAGTATATTGCGCTAGATAGCGAAATGGAATTGCAAGTAGACGAGTTTAACGAGCTTTGGGATACATTTCGAGCTGGATGGCAAGCAGCCAAAACTCAAGCCGATCAAAAAATTAAGTTGCTGCTTTGTGATGAACATTTAAAAAAATGCGAATCACCTACTGGCGTTTTTAACAGTCAATATCCAGATGAAGAACCATGTTTGATTTGCTTGGCGAAGCAATACAAAGCCCAAGCGGTGCCTGAAGGGTTTGTTTTAGTTGCTAAAAAATCAATAGAACACTGGTATTTAGATGAGGGTGAATATCTTTGGATGGATGAGCCTGATAACTGGTTGTGTGATATGGATGTAGGTGATGTTCAAGAAGTTGAGCATAAGGAATACATAGTCACAGAAAGCAATACACTCTATGCAACTAAGGTTTGGGATGCTGAAAACCAAGCTGTTAGTAGTTGGGAGTTTTTTAGCTCTAAAGATGATGCAGAAAAAGCGGCTGAATATTGTAAAGCCAAGCTGTGGGAGCAAAGCCATGACTGAATACAAAATTACAAGTCTAAAGGACTTGCTAAACATCCCTGTTGATCGAATTGATGATTGCTTGGATGAGTTAAAAGATGGCCTAAAGTTGATGCATGCTCAAATGGCGGCTTTTGAAATCCCTGTGGCTGACGGTGTATTCGATAGCTTCACCTGGAAAGATGATGGTGCTAAAGATATGACCAGCAATGCACATTTTTCTTGTGGTGGTGTTGTTCAAGTTAAGGTGGATCGGAATGACTGAAATTCAACAAACGAACGTCGGCGTGGCGAATTTCATTGCTGGTGAGTTGCACAAGATGCTGCCCTTTGACTTGGTGTTAGATCCAGGTGAAACAGGTGCTCTTTATGAAATAGCGGTTGATATGCGTCATTTAAATTCTGATTTTGTTGAATGGGTTATCAATGTCACAAAGAGCAGAAAGGCTAATGGCACTGGAGTCATTATCCGTGTGCAAAAACACTTTGTGCATCCGCTCTACAACATGCTTGCTTTATATATTAATAAGCATGACCAGTATGGTGTGGTTAAAGCATTGGGAGAGGTGTTGTGATGGCATTAAGAAACTTGGACTCAGTTGCTGAATGTAAAAAACAGCAATTACTTGAAAGTTTTATAGCTGCTCCAAATGATCAAAATTTTGGTCAAGAAGTGGTGGCGCTATATTTGGGTTGCTCCCCTTGGACACTGGCACGAATGCGCTGCGATGGTTCTGAGTTACCATATACAAAAATTGGACGACGCATCGCCTATAAAAAACGTGATGTGCTGGCCTACGAAAAAAGCCGCACAACAACGTGCACGGCTCAGTACGCATAAGGCAGGTCTATCCTGCCTTTATTTGTTTTAATCGCTCATCCCAAACACTTTCATAGTTAAAACAGTCAATTTTGCCTTGATAAACAGCTTCAACCATGTTCATTGAAGCCCTGAGTTCTTCCATTGGAATTTGAACATATCCACCAGTCACATCAACACGTGGCCTAGCAGTATGATTCAGTAATCGCTTGGTCACGTAAATATTGAATCGAAGTAAATTACAAATCGTAGCGAAAGTACGTCGGAAATCGTGCATTGAAACATAGAAATCCACCTGATCACCTATGACTCTTAGAATCCGATCAACACAGGTGGCATGGATGTTTGCTGACGTTGGTATTTTTGTCGCAGGGAAAACCCAATCGTTCTCACGCAATAAATAACGGTCTTTCAGGATTGATAATAGATGTTCACCTATGGGAAACCAATGGTCACCACCGTTTTTTGTATCCTTAAATACAACTGTTCCATCTTTAAAATTGATATCAGTCCATTTCAGCTTACAGACTTCTTGACGTCGGCAACCCGTATACATTGTGAATAAAAGTATATCTCGATGTGTGTTAGATCGAGCAGTATTTTCTAAATTCAGTTCATCCTGGTAATTCAGAACGGCATTGTAATATTTGTGAATAACCTCTTTATCCAAGTGCCTTTCACGACGCTCAATTTTATTCCACCCCTTGGTTACAGCAATAACATCAACAGGATTTGTGCGCAGTATTGGATCCTCATCACTTGAGTACAGCACATGCATATATTTCCACAACGTACCCAGTAGCGATACAGCACCATTCGCAGATGAAGGGCTCAACTTAGTTACTTCAATAAATTTATCCAGGACTTCACTTTTGGTGATTTCAAATAATTTTCTATTAGACCAGCGCAAATACAAATTGAAGTACTTATTGTATTGTTTGACTGTTTTTGGCTTGAAATCATTTTTGCTTAGATAAATATCCAATGCTTCTTGTACTGTAATATCAAGTGGGTTATTAACAACTTGTTTTTTTGATGGCTTTACATACTCACCATTGGCAATTTTAGCCAAAATGGTTTGTGCTTTTGCACGAGCAGACAAGGTAGAAATTTCATTAGTTTTACCTAGCACTACCCTGTACAGTTCCCCTGCATTTCTTCTTTCAATTATATAGGATTTTGATTTGGTGGTAGCCCGAACAGCAAAGCCAATTAACTCACTATCCCGATAAATTTTTTGACCTGACGTCGTCAATGGAATAGCATCAACATTGGACTTGTTGAGTTTCATATTTAATACCAGATACCTTAGACAGTACTGATTTAAGCATGTTTCTCAACAGTCTACAAATAATCTACAAGTAAAAAAGTGACACAATAAAACCTGCAAATTACCAACATAACAACTTGTTTTTATTGGATTTATAAAAATAAACTTTCCACAATGGTTTTATAGAAAAAGTAGAATCCACCTAAGCGTGTCGATATATTCAAGGCTTGCATCAATGTGTATTTCCTTGATTTTTCAAACACATAAATAAGTGCATTATCTGACCTGATCTAAAATTTTATGACAACCGATATATTAACACTGTAGTCCTTTAATTTTGAGTGATTGGCTGATTAAAACGCAAAACCCTGAAAATCAGAGCAAATTTTCAGGGTAATATTGAGAAAATTTCTTAAAATTTTTAGCCGCAAGAAGCTTGTATAATAATTTTAGTTTTCGGATCGACCACCACAGTGACTCGATTCATACGATAATCCATTGTTACAGGCTGACCTGGTGTAACCATTCTCACAATTTCAGCTCGGGTAAGCGCTTTAATTTGTGTTTCAGTCAAACCTGTTTTACCAACTAACTGCGCAGCAGATTCTGGGACACAATTTTGCATGGTCTGTGGCACCTGAGTTTGTTCATTGATAGGCTGATTACTACACGCAGCTAAAGTTGCCACACTTAAAACAGCCAAAACACTATATAACTTTTTCATGTTGATACTCGTTTTTAATTTCTTCAAACCAACTCAAAATAACATAACTGATTAAATATGCAGTAAATTTACTGAATAAAACTGTGATGATAGTTTTATTGATCAAAATAAATTAGATGTAAGTTTGGATTAAGTTTAATTCTCAATCACACTTAAACTCAGTTTCATCCAATCAATTGCCTGTTGGCGACGCTCTTCTAAAGCATTCCATAGCGTATCTTGCGATAATATAGAATATTCCCCTTCGCGGCAGCTAAGTTCAGGCGCATTTTCATAGTCCTCAAGCCATTGTTCACTTTGATAATAGGCCTGTAATTCTTGCCAGAGCTTTTCTGCAGCTTGCCATTTTTGCTGCGCTTCTCGCATCTGTCGATGTAAATCATGCCATTGCTCATATTGTTGCTGTAAAACCTGAGCATCGTACATTTTATTTTTACTCATAGCTGAAATTCAAAAATTAAGATGACATGAGCGTACAATAATTCAAGATCAAGGAATGTGAGTGTATGTAGGTTTTATTTAAAGAAACATATATTGCTATATTTTTTTGCATTAATTTTTAAAGAAGACAATTCCTGATTTATTTAGTCAACTTTAGCTTCATTACTTTCAGTAAAATTTAGTATAAAAGGGCTTTGTTGCACAAACCTATCTGTAAAGGCTTTTTCAGCGATATAATTTTCAAATGAAGAAGCCTACACACAAAATCTACCGCACAACCAATTGGCCCGCATATAACCGAGCACTCATGAGTCGCG
>NZ_VOYT01000014.1:0-55116 GCF_013420145.1 Acinetobacter sp. YH12021 | reverse complement strand
CGCGACTCATGAGTGCTCGGTTATATGCGGGCCAATTGGTTGTGCGGTAGATTTTGTGTGTAGGCTTCTTCATTTGAAAATTATATCGCTGAAAAAGCCTTTACAGATAGGTTTGTGCAACAAAGCCAAGCTAAATTAAAAGTTGAGCGTGATTATAATCAATTAATTGAGTTGGTCTTTGATAGTCCTATATATTGGAATGAAAAAAGTAATGCTCATATCTTTGATGCAATTAATGGCTTTTCAAATAAGAGACCAAGATGGATGCTTCAATTATGTCAGCTATCGGGTGAAAAAGCTTATAATGAAAGTAAGCTAAATAAAAAAGTTAAATTAGATCATTTTCAATATGCTTTGGAAGCTTTCGGAAGAAAAAGAAAAGATGATTTAATTAAGGAACATTCTCATCAATTTGAAGAGTTAAGCCAATTAATAGATGCTTTTAGAGCTATGGATAAGGAATTTAACTATTCGTATGTTATACAGGTAATTGAAAGAAAGTATATTAAGGGAAGAGAAAAATCAGAAATTCCTAAAATTGATGGTGTTGTTTATACTCATCCTGAAGAGTTAGCTGATTTTCTTTATAAAATTGGCATATTTTCTAGAATTCATAACGATCGTATAAAATTTACTCACTTTGTGGATGATCCAGATCTATTTAGATCAATAGAAAACCAGAATGATGAGATTAATTGGTCAATACATCTAGCTTATAGGGATTTTTTAAAAATCAGATAATTATAAAATTTAACTTCGCCCAACTGCCCTCATCACCTGTCAAAATGGACAATAGACAATCATCACAGAATAGATATACTGGATTGACCATTTCTAAACCACACGGAGAACAAAGATGGTAACTGCAGGTGATAAACCAGGAACAGGCTTCTATTTTTGTGTCCAATGCGGGCATCGCGTTTACTTAGAAATTGGTACAGACCGTCTACCACCGTGTACCAAATGCCATGGCACCCAATATAACAACAAGGTTGCCTAAGCTACACGACATAAAACAGCAGATCCTGTTTTAATCTAAAGCCCTATCACCCGATGGGGCTTTTTGCTATTTTAGCCATAGAAAACCCAAGGCAATGAGGTACAACATGGAAACAATACTCGGTTTATGTGTCGGCATTGGGCTAAGTGCTGCCAGTGGTTTTCGGGTTTTCGTACCTTTATTGGTTATGAGTGTTGCCGCGCTCATGGGTTGGTTTGAACCCTTAAAAGGTTTTGAATGGTTGGCGATGCCTGCTGTTTGTCTGGCTTTGACCGTGGCAACAATCAGTGAAATTGCTGCGTATTATGTACCGTGGGTTGATAACTTACTCGATACCGTTGCAACGCCTGCCGCCATGATTGCAGGTACACTCACCACAATGGCTGTAAGCAGTGGCGAAATGTCGCAATTTGCCAGTTGGGCTTCGGCCATTATTGTCGGTGGTGGAACAGCAGGTGTGGTGCAAATGAGTACAGTTGCGGCACGTGGTGTATCAACCGCAACCACAGGCGGTGTTGCAAATCCTGTGATTTCTACAGGAGAGTGGATTGGGGCTGCCGTACTTTCAGTGTTGTCCTTCATTGTGCCTGTATTGGTGGTTTTTGTGGTGCTCCTGACCTTAATTTGGGCAATTCGCTGGATTCGAGGAAAAAAGAAAGTTGTTGAATCCTTCACATAGGTTTGTGGTCAGTTTGAAAATATTTTAAAAATAAATGTGGTAATAAATTTAATATTTGAGCTTTATTTGATGATTTAAGTGCATAAAAAATGTCTATTTGGAAAATTTTTTAAAATATGACTTAAAAAGTGATAAAAATTTTAAAAATTAATCAAAATAAAATCATTTCGGGGAAACAATCCCATCCTCAAATCACTACTATATATCTCAAGGGTGTGATGGGGATCGAAAAGAGTAGATTGCTACCAGTTGCGTACAACGTGCGTGTAGTACTTACCCAAAAGGTCTCGATTCGGCTTAGGACGCTATAAACCAGAAGTTTATAGGCTATAAGATCATGGCTTATCCAGCATGATAGTTGAAGTAAACCACAGTTGTTTTCCCTAACACCCTAAAGAATATTGTTAAAAATATAAAAAACAAAACAAGATCAAGACAATAAAATCCAGACAAAATAAAAGCTTAAATGAATTTTAAACCATCTTTCTGCTACAAAACTCCCATCAAATTTTTCATTCAAATCTGTTAATTTGCAATAATCATCTACATCTAATTAGGTGTGATATGAGTGTTGATTACGATTTTTGGTGTCGTTTATTACTGACCTGCGCACTGATTAACTATGCCATTTTAATGCTGTGGTTTGTGGTGGTGATTTTCGCGCATGACTGGCTGCGACAGTTACATGGCAGATGGTTCAAATTGTCAGATGCAAGTTTTGATGCCATTCATTATGGCGGCATGGCAGTCTATAAAATTGGGGTATTGCTATTGAATATTGCGCCACTCATTGCGCTGTATATGATGCGACCTTAATTTAAAACTCTATAAACAAGCATCGAAAAGCATAGAAACAACCGCTTTAGACAGTACATTAAAAACACACGGTCATTGAAATAGAGGCGAAAAGCCCGCAATTTGAGGAGTTGGCAAACATGAATCAATTTAAACCTGCATTGATTTTAGGCGGTCTAATTTGTTTGGGAATGGTGCTCGCAGGTTGGATATTGGGCAATAGCGCACTCAAAATTAAACAATATGAGCGTGTGGTTTCAGTCAAAGGTTTGTCTGAACGTGAAGTAAAAGCCAATGTCGCGGTGTGGCCAATTCGTTTTAGTACCGCCAGTCAAGACTTGGCCGCGCTGTACGACACCATGCAAAGCCAAACATCCCAGATTCAAAACTTTTTAAAAAATGAAGGTTTTAGTCCTGAAGAAATCACCATTGCTGCTCCTGTAATTACCGATAAATACGCCCAGCAATATGGTGGCGATGGCAATGTTGCTTTGCGTTATACCGCACATCAAACCATTACGGTCTATACCAAAAATATTGATAAAGTGCGCAGCGCACAAAGCCGTTTGGTCGATTTAGGCAAAAATGGAATTGCCTTTGGTGGTGAAGACTACGGGCAACGTACCGAATATTTATATACACAACTAAATGACATTAAACCTGCCATGATTGAGCAAGCCACACAAAATGCCCGCAGTGTTGCAGAAAAATTTGCCGCAGATTCTGACAGTCGTCTAGGTAAAATTAAATCAGCCAATCAGGGTGTATTTAGTATTGAAGATCGTGACAGCAACACGCCATATTTGAAAAAAGTACGTGTGGTGTCTACGGTAGAATACTATTTAGCAGACTAAGTTTCGCAGACTAAGTTTGACAGATTAAGCTTGGCAGACTCAGCCAATTTAAAATCTAAATCTTTACACTAAAAAGTACATCGCCCGACTGAATTGACAGTTCGGGCTGTGCTTGATATTTTGCCCGCACCGCTTTGTATGCTGTATGTTCATGGCTTTAAACGACAACTTTATTTATGCACCTCCACAAGATCCCTTAGTAATTGTCTATGAAGATGACGATTTATTGGTGATTGATAAGCCCGCAGGTTTATTGTCGGTGCCTGGGCGTTTGCCCGAACATCAGGACAGCGCATATTTAAGAGTACTCGCAGATTATCCTCAGGCAAAAATTGCCCATCGTTTAGATATGGCGACCTCAGGCATTCTCATGTTCGCCAAGCATCGTGATGCAGAAGTCGCATTGAGTAAAATGTTTCAGGCGCGAACAGTAGAAAAAAACTACATTGCTTTAATTCAAGGCAAACTTGAAGGTGAGGGCAGTGTCGATGTGCCTTTAATTACCGATTGGGAAAACCGTCCACGCCAAATTGTGCATTTCGATTTAGGCAAGCCTGCGCAAACGCTGTATCAGGCTTTGGAATATTGTGCGGTTGAAGATATTACCCGTGTATTGCTCACCCCGATTACAGGGCGCTCACATCAGTTACGAGTACACATGCAATATATTGGACATCCCATTACAGGCGATAAGTTATATCATCCTGAACCGAAAAAAAGCACTTTAGGTCGGATGGCGCTGCATGCTAGTTATTTGGCTTTTACGCAACCGTTAAGCCAAATTCCTGTTGCAATTCGGGCACAGCTTCCTTTTTAGAGATTTTTGGATTCAATTTTTCTAACAGGCGCATATTTTTCAATTTTTTTGTGAAAATACTCAAAAATTGGGATAGTCTTCGTGCCGCTAACTCGCTAACGTATCCTTAGAGCTGTCGTTATTCATTTGCCTTGGCATAAATAAAGGATGTGAATAACTCGCTGTTTTAAAACTTTGTGTTTTTGAGTGTGGTGGGCTGTCAAAGCGGGTTAGAAAGCGTCTTTAAAAACTGAAGATGGTTTTTCAAAATATGGCAGACCAATGCGGGTGGGAGAAGTTATATGCTGTATATATTGGGTGCAATCATTATTGTTTTGGTGGTGATTATTTTTTGGCAATCTCAGCGCCGCCGTGAGTTGTCTGCCAGCATTCAATCTTTACAAAGCAATTTAGACCGCACTCGCTCCAATTTGGCGTCTGATGAGTTGGAAAGTAATGAATTAGAGCATCAGCTGACTGTGCTACGCATCGAAATAGGCAGTTTAAAAGATCGTTTAGAAACCTTGCAGCACTATCAACATATTTTAGACGTTGAGCAATATGTATTAGAACGTCGTCAACAAGTAGAAATGTTTGTAGAAATGATTAAATCCGAAGCGGAAAATACGCGGGAGCAGTGCAAGCAACAAGTTGAAAAAGTCCGAGATTTTTTAGCCGAGCATGAGCAAAAAACCAAAGCCAAAACGCTTAAAACAGCACAAGATCAATTGGGTGCTTTTTATAACTTGGTTGAAGAACGTCAGCAACTCGAACAGATTATGACCGCGCTGTATCATAAAATTGAACATCATACGCCTGCTTTTCAGTTGCCTGCACAGCAGCTATTGGATGATCTGATTGAAGGTTATGGCTATAGTGATGCAGCACAACACCTGCAGCAAGTACGACACAAGATTCAAGATGCGGTCAAAAATCAAGAAGTTGCGCATTGTGCTTTTGTCGATGAGCAACGCCGTCTAGCGGCAGTGACTTTGCTGGCTCAAGCATTTAATAGTAAAGCAGATTTATATTTGGCGCAGCTGACTGAACATAATCTGGCTGAATCGCTTCAAGCTTTGCAGGATGATTTTACTTTGCTGAATCATTATGCGGCTGCATTTGGACACGCAAAAATTCTAGACTCTTACTTAACACTTCGACAAGAAGAATTAAAGTTTGCTGCTTTACTGTTGGCATTTAAACAGGAAAGCATCTTGTCAGATGCCACAAATTAAACTGGCTGCAAATGCTTAAAGCAATTGTAGTGTCATGTAAAAGCAAGCTTCTGGGTAATTCAGACTAAAGTCAGTGTAAAACGAGATGAAAATTGAGTCCTTCGGGCAAATTTGTGCTATGTTGAATTCACTATTTTGTCACTTGCCAGATATATATTGGCTAAAAAGATAACAAGGATATTCGCATGACACGTGACTATGAGCAATTCCCTGATGATGATAATGGCAATGTACTTTGGCAAATGCATGAAGATGGGGATGACCTGACAGAGCCACATGAGATTGAGTACTCCATCGCTTTTACCACACAAGAACAAGCTGAAAAATGTGCTTTGTATTTGTTGGCCGAAGAACAAAAAATTTCATTATTCCAAGATGAAGAATCTGACGCAGTTGAATGGATCATTACCATTTATGTTTACATGGAACCAGAGTATTCAGACATTGTCGATTTAGAGCAATGGTTCAGCAAAATTGCTGAAGAACATGGCGGTGAATACGATGGCTGGGGCTGTATGGCTTACGTCTACGATGATGAAGACGAAGACGATTACGAAGATTAAATCGGGTATCTGAAAAGCATGTGTTGATCACATGCTTTTTTATTTGTGATACATAATCTGCTGCCTAAAACTTTGGCGCTGATGACGTCATCATAAAAGATGCAGAGGTGCAAATATGGATATTGCAATGAAACGCGCTTATCTTGAAGCGACTCAGGCAGATGGAACACGGGTGCTGGTTGATCGCTTATGGCCGCGTGGTGTGAGTAAAGAACGCGCTCGTATTGACTTATGGCCCAAAGAAATTACGCCTTCGACTGGGCTGCGTAAATGGTATCATCAAAACCCTGAACAACATTGGGATGAGTTTCAGCAGCGTTATATAGCTGAATTAGAAGAGCAAGAAGAGGCTTTACAGGCGTTGTGTGAACTGGCACAGCAGCAAAAAATCACTCTGGTCACAGCAGCTAAAGATGAGCAGCACAATCATGTAGTGGTATTAAAACGCGTGATGCTGCAACGCTTAGCACAGTCCAATTAAAGAGTTTTATTTGATTATCCTTGTGCTTTATAAGGATTTTAAGTTTATGAAAATTCAGTAAAAAATGCTATAATATAGTTTTTGAGGTTTTTTATGTCTTTGCCAAATTGCCCAAAATGCCAATCAGAATACACTTACCAAGATGGCGACCTACTGATTTGTCCTGAATGCTCACATGAGTGGAAAGAAGGGGAACAGCTAGAAGAAACTGCTGCTGTGATTAAAGATGCAAACGGCAACGTGTTGGCAGATGGCGACACGGTAACTGTAATTAAAGACCTGAAAATTAAAGGTTCTTCGGCTGCTGTAAAAGTGGGAACGAAAGTGAAAAATATTCGCTTAATTCCAGATGCAGCAGATGGTCATGACATTGATTGTAAGATTGATGGCATGGGGGCTATGAAATTAAAATCTGAATATGTGAAAAAAGCTTAAGTTTAAGCAGATTTCAACAGCGCAGGCGACTTGAGTTGCCTGCGCTTTTTTATGGAGTTTATAAAAGTATTTTAGTATTCAAATTGAGCAACAATAACTTTAAGAGTGTACAAAATTAATACTGTTTTCTTGTGCCTAAGTCCTTTATATTTTAAGTGAAAAGAATAATTTTTAGGCAGTTTAAAGCCTAGCATCATTCAACAACACACTTCACCACTCATAAGAAAACTGGGGGCAAGTATGTCAGGATGGTTTGAGATTTCACAAGCAAGCAATGGTCAGTACCGCTTTGTACTTAAAGCTGGGAATGGCGAAATTATCTTAACCAGTGAACAGTATAAGGCGAAAGCATCGGCAAAAAATGGCATCGCTTCGGTACAAAAGAACAGTCAGGATGATGGGCGTTATGATCGACTGACATCTAAGAATGATAAGCCGTATTTTAATTTAAAAGCTGCCAACCATCAGATTATTGGTACGAGTCAGCTCTATACTTCTGAACAATCACGTGACAAAGGAATTGAGTCAGTGAAAACCAATGGCGCAAGCACCACGGTCAAGGATTTAACACAGGAATCGTAATTTTTTACATTAAATCTTGATGTTCAATTGCATTAGAAAAGCATACTCTGGCGTGCTTTTTTATTGAGCTGAGTAGGCAAGGTGCTAAATTTAGCTTTGATTGAGCCGTTGAATTATAGATGACCATTTCAGGAGTTGCGAAGATTATGAATTTCAGATGCAATCTAAAAATATTGCTGGCGATCAGTGGTTTATTCGGTAGTGTTGGTATTTTTGCAGCACCGATCACTGCTGAAAAAACGATTGCTTCAAGCCAGTCGACTGCTTTGCAAGGACTGTATTTTCAGCATCAAGATTGGGAGTTGGCCTGTGATAATACAGGAACCTGCCGTGCCGCAGGCTACCAAAGCGATGATGATTTTGAACAACCGATCAGTATGTTATTGACCCGTCAAGCAGGTGCAAAGAGTGCTGTACAAGGGCAATTGCAAATTCAAGAAGATATTGCTCAAGCGACTTTATTTTTAAATGGACGCACTTTGCAACAATTAAACTTTCATGAAAGTATCGCCAATTTATCTGCTGCCAGTGTGCAAAAGCTGTTGGCGCAGGCGCGTCAGCATGTCGTGATCGAGTTAAAACATGGTCAACAACGCTGGAAATTGTCTGATGCAGGCATGAGTGCAGTGTTGCTAAAAATGGATGAATTTCAAAAACGTGTGGGTACAGACTCCGCAATATTGGCAAAAGGCAATCAAGCATCCACGCAGGTCTTAAAAGCGCAAGCGATGCCTAAAATTAACATTCTCATGCAGCCTCAACACCGAACCGCCAAAGCACAGGTGCTTACCGCGGCCAGTGCAGAAAAGTTATATCCAATTTTACAAAAAACCGTAGATCGTGAAGATTGTTATATGCTGTTTGAACCTGAACAAGCAGAACAGCAGATTCATACTTATCTCTTAAATCAAGATAGCGTGTTGGTTGAGGCAAGCTGTTGGCGAGGGGCTTATAATTGGGGTGTGGCTTATTGGGTTATGGATAAAAAACTGCAAAAGATACAGCAATTTGTAACTGATTCTGCTTCAGAATTTAGCAATGGACAGATTTTTGCCTATCAAAAAGGGCGTGGAATTGGCGATTGTTTCAGTCAAATTGAGTGGGCGTGGAATGGTCAGCAGTTTGTCAAAAGCTATCAATTCGATGCAGGACAATGCAAAGGTTTTGCAGGCAGTGCATGGGAAATGCCAAGCTTTGTCAGCAAGGTTGAATAGCCGATATTCACTAGGGGCTTTTGACATTTCATAAATGGCTTGCGCTGTAGGCTAAAACTGAGCAGATCAGGCATGAAACGCAAGTAATAGCGAGACTATTGCTAAGTTTCATAACACAATCTGAGAAAGTTTTAGCCACAGCCTTTCAGGGCGAGCATATTTTTTGCTGCTATTGCGTTATGTGCCAGTCATTTAGAATGACTAAATTTCCTGTCCCATGCCTTATATCAGCTAAAAAATATGCATCGCCGCAAACATAGACGAATTGTCAGCAGACCCTAATAAAAGCTGAAATTTTTTAGATGAAGCTTGAGTTTGATGGATTCAATGTTTAAGTCGTGTGCGCGACTAATTTTTCAATGATTTCATCCAGCTTTTTCAGACGCTTGATTTCATCCCACAAAGCTTTGGCTTCGGGATAATGTTTCGACATCATGCCGAGCCATTGTTTATAACGTCCCAGCATCCCAATTTCTGTTTTGGCAGGGCCGTGAATAAAGCGAATTTGTAGTTGCAGCAAATCTTGCCAACTCAGCAAAGGCAGGTCTGAATTTTGACGAATACATTGGGTCAAGTCTGGGGTGGTGACCGCACCACGACCAATCATCAAATCTTCACAGCCCGATTCTAACTGGCATTGTTTGGCATCGGTATTGTTCCAAATTTCACCATTGGCGATGACGTTAATCTTCAAGGCTTCACGAATAGGACGTAGCTGATCCCAAAATGCGGGAGGCGTATAGCCATCGGCTTTGGTACGTGCATGTACTGTAACCCATGCTGCGCCTGCATCTTCAATGGCGTGCGCATTTTCTAGCATGAAGTTCCGATCCATATAGCCTAGACGCATTTTGGCGGAAACTGGAATATGAGCAGGAACGGCATCGCGAACCGCTTTAACCAGTTCATATACTACTTCGGGTTCATCGAGTAAAACTGAACCGCCACGATGCCGATTGACTGTTTTGGCAGGGCAGCCAAAGTTCATATCAATTGCAGGTGCACCCATAGCCGCAACTTTGGCTGCATTGGCGGCTAACATTTCAGGATTATTCCCCAAAAACTGAACATGCACAGGCGTACCTGCCGCAGTTTTGCCATTGGTGAGTAGTTCTGGGCAATAGGTGTGGTAGATATGGTCTGGCAAAATGCTGTCTGTGACCCGAATAAACTCTGTTACACACCAGTCAAAACTGCCTACAGACGTGATTACATCACGCATGATGGGGTCGGTTAAGCCTTCCATGGGTGCAAGAATCAGTTTCACAAGATGCTGCCAGTTCAAACAAAAGTGGAGTTATACGTTTTTTTCTGTGGGTTGTCTAGGAAAAGGGTTTTGAATTGAAGTGGTTGTAGCTAAGGTTCTGGTATTTAAGCTGTTTTATTTGACACAGTGATCTGTATCTCAAGTTTTATCTAGTCCATGCAGTTGATGTGCATCCTAGACTAGATCTTTTAATTGAGTTCTTACATCGTTAGAAATCATTTAAATGATTGGCTTAATTTAAACAGCCCATTCCCCCTCGACTATGCTATTAAATAATTGATCATCCTACACTTTGAATGAGCAAAATAAAAACACCTTACTTACTCAAAATCATTTCCAACACAAATTTAGAACCAATAAAACCGAGCGCCAATAAAAAGAAGCCAATAATGGTAAAGCGAATCGCTTTTTGTCCACGCCAGCCAAACTTATAACGCCCAAGTAACAACGACCCATAGACAAACCAAGAAATAATACTAAAGGCAGTTTTATGTGCTAAATGCTGTGCAAAGAAATGTTCTACCGTAAAGAAACCAAAACCTAGTGCGACTGTGAGTAAGGCAAAACCTGCAATCAACATATCAAACAGCAAAGATTCCATATCTTGCAAAGACGGCAGCAAATTTACCCAAACCCGACGTTTTTGTTTGTTTTTCAGTTCGCGGTTTTGAAACCACATGAGCACGGCATGAATGGTCGCCATCAACAATACGGCATAAGCAGACAGCGATAAAATAATATGAATATCTAAACCAATCGAGTTTTGGTTAATAAATAAATTATGTTGGCTGAATGAAAAACCTGCAATTAAACCCACTGCTGCTACAGGAATACCAATCAAATTTAGCGCAATTACAGGTCGGTAACTGCTGAACAGCAAGCTCAATAACAACATTAAACCCGCAGTAAATGACATTAGGTTAAACACGTTGTAGTTGACACCCATCGGCGTCCACATATCGTTATACAACACGGCAGCATGCAGCAATAAGCCCAAACTGAGCAGAGAACGAATAAACCAGTGATTTGGCGCACGTTTAGACATTAAATGTGAAAATAAATACCAAAAAGAACTGGTATAAGCGATTAATGCTAAAATCGTATAAACCAAGGGGAGACTGATCATGTCAAACCTTTTTCAGGATGATGAATATTCATTTATATAAATTCGATGCGAACTACAGTATCCTATAGCATCTTGTGCATAAATTTTCTATTTTAAAGAAACATTTTTTTGCTAATGGCTATTTTAAGCGGAATTTGCAATGTTTGATACCTTAACAGAACGACTCACGCAGAGTTTAAGAAATGTTACTGGCTCAGGGCAGCTAACCGAAGACAATATTAAAGATACGTTGCGTGAAGTACGTATGGCACTTCTTGAAGCCGATGTGGCGTTACCTGTAACTCGTGAATTCATCGCGAAAGTTAAGGAAGAGGCATTGGGTCAGGAAGTGATGACTCAGTTATCCCCTGGTCAGGCGTTCGTCAAAATTGTCTATGACGAACTCACAAAAATGATGGGCGAGGCCAATGAAAGCCTTGACCTTGCTGCCAAGCCACCGGTTGTGGTGTTATTGGCAGGTTTGCAGGGTGCGGGTAAAACCACCACTGCAGCAAAATTGGCACGTTTCTTACAAGAACGTCAAAAGAAAAAAGTGGCGATGGTGTCTGCCGACGTTTACCGTCCTGCGGCAATTAAACAGCTACAAACGGTTGCAGGCGAAGTTGGCGCAATTTTCTTTGACTCAAATGCCAATGAAAACCCTGTCGATATTGCCAACCGTGCCATCGAACAGGCAAAAATTCAGTTTGCTGATGTGTTAATTGTCGATACTGCAGGTCGTTTGCACGTCGATGACGACATGATGGAGGAAATCAAGGCATTACATTCAGCGATTAAACCGACTGAAACCTTGTTCGTGGTCGATGCCATGACGGGTCAGGATGCGGCAAATACAGCCAAAGCCTTTAATGATGCCTTGCCATTAACGGGTGTAATCCTTACCAAAACTGATGGTGATGCGCGCGGTGGTGCAGCACTTTCAGTTCGTGCGATTACAGGTAAACCGATTAAATTCTTGGGGATGGGTGAAAAACTCGATGCCCTAGAGCCATTCCACCCAGAACGTGTTGCACAACGCATTTTGGGCATGGGTGACGTGCTGTCTTTGGTCGAAGAAGTTGAACGTAAAATCGACAAAGAAAAAGCCGAAAAAATGGCGAAAAAACTGCAAAAAGGCGGCAGCTTCAACTTTGAAGATATGCTGATGCAGTTTGAACAAATGAATAAAATGGGCGGCATGATGGGCTTCTTAGACAAGTTGCCTGGCATGAGCAACTCAGGTATTCAAGATGCAATTGCGCAAGCCAATCCTGAAAAGCAAGTGAAAAAGATGGAAGCGATTATCCAGTCGATGACCATCAAAGAGCGTCGTAACCCAGACCTGATGAATCCAAGCCGTAAAAAACGTATTGCTGCGGGTTGTGGTATGGATGTGTCAGAAGTGAATAAGTTGATCAAGCAACATGCACAAATGGCAAAAATGATGAAAAAATTTGCCAATCCATCGGGCATGGCAAAAATGATGCGTTCACTGGGCGGTTTACAAAAGCAATTCAGTGGCGGCGGTATGGGGCCATTGTTTGGTGGCAACGACCCAACCAAGAAATAATTGTTAAAAACATCTTAGAATCAAAGTGTTAAAAAAGCAGGCGCATAAAAATGCGCCTGCTTTTTTGTTGTTCTTTATTCGTAGATGACAGCTACACCGAAAGATTTATCAGCGTAGATGGAGCAATGTTTGGTTTTTAGTGCACTTCATGGGTTGCATATTGAATATAACGCTGCAAACCTTTGAGCAATAAATCTTGCTCGACTTGCGGTTGATATTGCTGCAAGAATTTGGCAAACAGCGGTGCATCGCCACCCGTTAAAATCAGTTTACGTGGTGACTGTCGAATTACATGCTCAATGGTGCTGAGCAAGCCGAGTAAAATACCATGATGAACAGCATCAATGGTGCTGCGTCCTGGGGTGAGTTCATCAAATGCAGCATCGGGAATTTTAATGCCTTTGGTGTTTTGAATCAGTGCATCACGTTGCAAATATAAGTTCGGTAAAATATAGCCGCCTAAATGCGTCAGTCCATCCGCCAAATCAATAGTCAGCGCCGTACCACAACTAATGACACAATAATTTTCTTGTGGGTCATTTGCCACGGCAAGCACTTGCAGCCAGCGATCTATCCCCAGTTGTTGAATATCATATTCACAATGCAAACCTGCATAATCTGCATGCACTTTGGCATAAATTACAGGCACATTCAGGGTTTTTAAAATCAAGTGAATGCGTTGATTATTCTTCTGATCTTGTACCGATGACACGCCTACTTTATGCACATTCAGACTTTTAAAGTGTTGAATCAAACCCAGCAACAAATCGGCAGGAGATTGCAAATGCAATTCTGCTTCATGTTCGATGATGCGGTCTTGTTCGGTGACCCAATATTTCAGGCGGGTGTTACCAATATCTAGCCATAAATTTTTCATGAAGATGACTCGGCATGATCGATAGGGCGTAAACGTCCCTGATAAAAAACTTCAAGCCCTTGTGCCGTTTCAATTTGCACTGCACCATCATCCTGAATGCCTAAAAAAGTACCCTGACAAGTACCTTTAAAATGTTCAAATTCAACTTGTTGTTGCATAAATGCGGCATGATGATTGAAGCGAGATGCCAAATTATAGCAATCGTGATTAAACCAGTCGCAGGCTTGTTGAATGGCAAGATAAAGCTCTGCGATCAGGCGCACACGATCAATAGATACCAAACCCAGTTCGGTTAAAGATGTGGTTTTTTGATCAATAACTGCTGAGCTGACAGGTGCAAGATTAAGCCCAACCCCAACAATGACTTGCTGTGCAGAAATTGGCTCAATTAAGATGCCGCCCCATTTGCCTTGCGGGCTGTATAAGTCATTTGGCCATTTTACTTGTAGATTCAGCGCCTGTAGACTCGGCATTTGCAAGATATTTAACGCAATTTCTAAAGCCAAACGCCCATTTACAGGTGTTCGTAAATTTAGCAATGTGCTTAAATAGATGTTCCCTTCGGGTGATACCCATTGCCGTTGACGTTGTCCTCGACCATGCGTTTGTCTGGTACTGCATACCAAGACACTCTGCACACCTTTTTGTGCAATTTCCCGTACATCATCATTGGTGGAAGTGGTAATCGGCTTCAGGATGAGTACTTCTGGAAGCTGTCCTGCTTCTGTGAGTTGTTGTTGCAGTTGTCGGGTTTCTACATCCATACGAATTTACAAATAGTGGAATATATTTATGGAGTTAATCATATATTTATTGATTGGTGCAATTGCTGGATTTGCAGCAGGGCTGTTTGGCGTGGGCGGCGGCTTAATTATTGTGCCAATTTTATATATTGTGTTCACTCAACTCAATTATGACCCATCGGTGTTAATGCACATGGCGGTGGGGACATCATTGGCAACCATTATTGTAACTTCGATCAGCTCAGTTACGGCACACCATAAAAAAGGTGCGGTGATGTGGCCTGTATTTCGTAATCTTGCGCCTGGTTTAATTGTGGGTGCATTTGTTGGTGCAGGTATTGCCGATTTCCTTTCGGGGCAAGGCTTACAATTATTAATTGGCGGTTTTGCACTGTGGGTGGCTTTTAAGATGTTTAGAGGCGCAAATATTGCGGTTGATCCTTCACATCATTTGCCTTCAACTGCAAAGCAAGTCATGGCGGGCGGTGGGATTGGCATTGCCTCTGCAATTTTTGGGATTGGCGGTGGCAGTTTAACAGTGCCGTACTTAAACCGTTACGGCGTGGTCATGCAAAAAGCGGTAGCAACCTCAGCCGCTTGTGGTTTGCCAATTGCGGTGGCGGGCGCATTAGGCTTTATGTGGTTTGGTAAGCAAGCCGAAGTTGCAGTACCCAATACCATTGGTTATATCCACATTTATGCATTTATAGGCATTAGTGTGATGAGCTTTATTACTGCCAAAGTTGGTGCGAAAGTGGCACATTTGTTATCGCCAGCGATGTTGAAAAAATGTTTTGCCTGCTTGCTGACCACCGTTGGCTGTTATTTTGTATATCAGGGTATGCGAGTATTTTTCTAAGTTGAGTCGCTATTTTCTTTGTTTTAAGCCATGTAAAATTGGCTCTAGCGCCATGAAATTGTCGGACAATGTCATGGCGTTGTGATCTGTTTCGCAGTAAAAAGAAAGATGCTTGTATCGGAGCTATGCTTGCAGTCGAAGGATGATCCTGAGATGTCTTAAATGAGAGTAGCTCCGAATTTTCATCACTGCATCTTATAAAAACAAGATAGGAACAGTATGCAACAACAAGAATCAGAAAGTTTATCGGAACAAATTGCCCGACACATCGCAGAACAGATTATTAGCGGTGATTTGGTTGAAGGTGAGCGTATTCAGGAATTGCGCATCGCCAAAGAACTGGACGTGAGTCGTGGTTCGGTACGTGAAGCGCTGTTGTTATTGCAACGTACTCATCTGATTGAAATTTTTCCACGTCGTGGTGCAATTGTGTCGGAAATGTCGGCACAGCAAGTCCGAGCTTTGTTTGACAGCAGCAGTTTGTTATTGGGTTATATTGTGCAGCGTATTGCGGACACGTGGCGAATGCATGAAGCCGAAGCCTTACAACAACTTTTGCTGCAACTGGCAGAGCAATGTCGCTTGGGCAATACTGAAAAGTTTTATGATTTAATTTTTCAATATCTGGCACGGCAGCCTGATATGGTGGGAAATTTATATTTAATGAAGTTCTATCAAGAGTTATTGCCATCGTTAAGACGCAGTTACTTTTTGACCTTAAATACTTCGCGTCGGGAGTTACAAGAATCTTTTGAATTATTTAAACTGGTGAGTGATGCAATTTTAAGCAGAAAATCACAACAAGCCACTTTATTTATGGAAGATTTTTGCCGACACTTGCGCAACTTGGTGTTGGAATCTCTGACCCGTATGAAACAGATCGAGCTTGCATGGGCAAGACGTTCACGCCGTTAATTGGGACATTATGCGTTTAAGCAGTTTAAAACTTTCTGGCTTCAAATCTTTTGCCGACAGTACGACCTTACATTTTAAAGCCAACCGTACCGCTGTGGTGGGGCCGAATGGTTGTGGTAAATCCAATGTGATTGACGCCATTCGTTGGGTGATGGGCGAATCTAGTGCGCGCCAGTTGCGTGGCGGCAGTATGCAGGATGTAATTTTCACAGGAACTGCCAAACGCAAACCTGTAGGTGTAGCCAGTGTTGAACTGCGTTTTGACAATACCTATGGCAAATTGGGCGGTGCTTATAACGCCTATAATGAACTGTCGGTACGTCGGCAGGTCAACCGTGATGGTAAGTCTGAATATTTTTTAAATGGAACCAAGTGTCGTCGTCGTGACATCACCGATATTTTTCTGGGTACAGGTTTAGGCCCGCGTTCTTATGCAATTATTGAACAGGGCATGATTAATCGTTTGGTTGATGCTAAACCTGAAGAAATGCGGGTGTTTATTGAAGAAGCGGCAGGCGTGTCACGTTATCAGGCGCGTCGTCGTGAAACCATGCTGCATTTGGATCACACCACGCAGAATCTGGCGCGTTTGGAAGATATTGCTTCAGAACTAAAATCGCAATTAAAAACCTTAAAACGTCAGTCAGAAACAGCAATTCAATACAAAGCGCTTGAGAGCGAAATTCGCACCATTAAAGTCGAAGTGTTGTCTTTTCAGTGTGAACAAAGTGCACGTTTACAGCAAGAATATACCCTGAGTATGAATGAGTTAGGGGAAAGTTTTAAATTGGTGCGCTCTGAGCTGACCACTTTGGAACATGACTTAACTGCGACTAGTGAGTTGTTTCAGCGTTTGATTCAGCAATCGACACCGCTACAGCAAGAATGGCAACAGGCAGAAAAGAAACTGGCTGAACTGAAAATGACTTTGGAACAAAAACAAAGTTTGTTTCAGCAAAATACCGCGACTTTATCGCAGCTTGAACAACAAAAAGCACAAACCAAAGAGCGTTTGCAGTTGATTGAATTGCAGCTAGAGAGTTTGGTCGATCAGCAAGAAAACCAACAGGAAAATCTACAGCAGCAAGATCATTTGGCGCAGCAGCAGAGCCAGCAATTTCAGGATTTAAAAGCACAGCAACAAACCCAAGCTGCACAATATGCCCAAGTCAAAGCGCAAGTAGAACAGCAACAACAAAAGCATGTGCACATGCAGGCGCAAAGTGAGCAGTTAGCCAAAAATATCAGCCGTATTGAACAGCAAAAACAAACCCTGACACAGCAGTTTGCACAAATTCAGCCGCAAGATCAGCAAGAGAGAATGCAACAACTGCAAGACGAAAAGACCCGCTTGCAGGCTGAAATGCTAACACTAGAACAGAGTATTCAAGACAGCACTCAGCAACTCGCCACGTTGCAGACCAACTATAATGAGCACAAAGCACAGTGTGCGACCTTAAAATCTGAGATTCAGATTTTGCAGTCAGAACAGAAAAACCTCAATCAATTGCTCATTAAGCAAAGTCCAAAAGCCCAAACCGATGTGGTGCAGTTGATGCAAGTATTACAACTTGCAGATGTGGCGAAACCACATGCCAATTTAATTGAAAAGTTCTTGGCTAAATGGTTATCTGCGCAGGTGGTAGAAGCAGATATTGAATTTCAGGACAGCCGCGCACGTCAGCTAAAAATTCATTTGGCTGTAGATTCAAAAACATCAAAAATACAGCTTTCGGGGTGTGAGTCGCTCAGTGACTGGATTGCATCACCGCAAAGTAGCTTGTGGCAAAGTGTCGCAATTACAGAAAGTTTATCGCAGGCTTTGGCATTGCAAGTGCAATTACAAGCAGGGCAGTCTATCCTTAGTTTAGATGGTTATCATGTGGGAGCAGACTGGGTAATCGGGCTGTTTTATGATGAAGCGGCACAGGCAGGGCAAGGGGCATTAAGCCATCGGATTCGCTTGGATGAAATTGAACAGGCGTTGGCGTTGCAACTGCCACAATATGAGCAAGCAGAACAGCAACTGCCTGAATTGCAGCAACAGGTAAAACAGTTGCAGCAGCAATTGCAGCAACAACAGCAACAGCTCAAACAGCAACAACAAGCCTTGCAAACGCTAGATGTGCAAATGGCGAAAGCCGAAAGTGCGGCACAGGCTTTTGCAGTACAGCAACAGCAATTACAGCATCAATTGGCACAATTAGATGAGCAGCTTGAAGAAGATGCCATGCAAAAAGATGATCTGGAAATTGATTTGCATGCTTTGGCTTTTAAACTTGAGCAAGCCTTACCGCAGTATAAAATCTTGCAATTTCAGGTCGAGCAGCTGAATGAGCAGCTGGATAGTTCACAGCAACAGTTTCAGCAGCAGCAACAAGAAGTGGATCTGTTACGTCGTCAAGCGGTACAAACTCAGCAGCAAATTGAACTGTTAGAAAAAGATGCCACTTTCTTAAAAGCACAATATCAACAAATTGTGGCGCAAATGGAACAAGCCAAAAAGTTTGTCGATCCTGTTCAGTTGGAATTGCCTGACTTGGAAACTCAGTTTTCAGAGCAGCAGCAGCAGACTGAAAAGCTGCAAAAAACTTGGCAGGAATGGCAAGTGGAATTGAACAGTGTGCAGTCCAAACAGCAGCAACTGACCGAGCAACGGCAGCAGCAACAGCAGCAAGATGAACAATTACGTGCCAAACTCGAAGAAAAGCGCTTGGCATGGCAATCGGCAAAGTCGGACTATCAGCATTATTCTGAACAGTTAAAAGATTTAAACAGCGAGATCATCACAGGTTTACAGATTGATGTCACTGCGCATCAACAAAAACTGGCGAAAGCACAGCAACAGTTTGATAAATTGGGTGCGGTCAATTTGGCGGCTTCGGAAGAATATGAAGAAGTATCTGCCCGTTTTGCAGAATTAAGCCATCAAATTGAAGACTTGGAAAATACCGTTTCTCAGTTGCAGGCGGCAATGAAAAGTATTGATCAGGAAACTCGTAAACTGTTTATGAACACTTTTGATCAGGTGAATACCGAATTGCAGGAGCTGTTTCCTAAAGTCTTTAATGGCGGTGAAGCGAGTCTGAGCTTGGAAGATGACTGGCAATCTGGGGTGAAATTGATGGCGCGTCCACCGGGTAAGCGCAACAGTTCTTTGGCCTTACTTTCAGGGGGTGAAAAAGCACTGACAGCTTTGGCTTTGGTTTTTGCAATCTTCCGTTTAAACCCAGCGCCATTTTGCGTACTCGATGAAGTTGATGCACCGTTAGATGATGCTAACGTGGGGCGCTTTTGTAATTTAGTAAAAGAACTTTCTGAACAAGTGCAATTCATTTACATTACACATAATAAACTTGCTATGACGATGGCAACCGACCTCTTAGGTGTAACCATGCCTGAACCGGGAACCTCAAAATTAGTAACCGTAAATTTAGAAGAAGCCGCAGAATACGGCCTAGTCGCGGAGGCATAATATGGAAATCACCACAATCGTTGGAATTGTCATCGCTATTGTGATCATGGCGTTTGGTTTGAAAATGATTCTAAAAAAACCTGTAGATTCAGCGCCATCCTTAGATTCGGAACTGCAATTTAATGCAGAAAGCCAAAAACCGATTATTCCACGCCATGTACGTGACCAATTGCAAAGCGACGCTACGCCACCGCGTGTGGAGCCGACTTTAACGGTAGATGAAGTTACGCAAGATGCGCCTGCCAAGTCTGAACCACAGGCTTTAACGGATGATGTCGTGGCTTCTTCAAGCACAGAAACTGACAAAGTTGAACCGAGTTTGCAGGCAAATACAGAAAATTCTGAGCTTGATCCATCCACAACGATATCGAAGTCTGAAGTTGCACAAGACACGCCAAGCCCGACAGCGACAACTTCAGAATATTCATTATCGGATGAAATTCAGCAAGTGATTGTAGAAACTGAACCGAATGCGCAGACTGTCGAGCAAAACAAAGCTTCGACTGAATACAGTCTGAATCAACACATTGAAACTGCCGAAATTTCAGAATTTAATGAAGAAAGCAGCATTTTAGATTCGCATTTGCATGAACAAAAAATCATGGATGAAGAAAGTGCCTTGGCAACCGCTGAATCTTTTATCGCGCTGAATGTCTTCCCTGAACGTCGCATACTTTCGGGCGATAAAGCCTTAAAAGTCTTGATGAAATATGGTTTACGTTTCGGTGAAATGTCATGTTTCCATCGCTATAACGAAGATGGCACTAAATTATTATTTTCAGTTTTACAAATTAATGATGAAGGCGCAGATGGTTTTGATTTAGAAACTTTATCGAGCGAACAAGTTAAAGGTTTAGCGTTCTTCCTCGCTTTGCCGCACAGCGATGTGCAAAATGCCTTTGATACCATGGTCAGCATTTCAGGACTGATTGCACGTGAAATTGATGGAACGGTCTATGACCAAAACCATTTAGAGTTTACTCCACAATTACGTGAACACTGGCGTCATCAGGCGATAGATTATCGTGCTGGTCAGGCAAGTCATGTCTAGAATTGCGATCTCGTACTGGGTATAAGCTACGTCAAGTGTTTGGCAAATGAACTGAGTGCAGTAGGATAAATTGCAACTTTGCAGCCGCATTTTTATAATGTGCGCAGCAATACAAGCTGTAGCATGCGCTACATAGAAAAAATGGAGGGCGGAACAAGACCGCCCTTTTTTATGGTGGAAAATATGTCTGTAGATTTAACCGTCGTGGCGCAAATGCGTCAATTGATTCAACTGCTTGCCAAGCACAATCATGCCTATTATGTGATGGATCAACCGACAATTGCAGACAGTGAATATGATCAGCTTTTCCATCAACTAAAAGCGTTGGAACAACAGTATCCAGATTTAGTTCAACCCGATACACCGACCAATAAAGTCGGTGGCACACCTTTGGCAAAGTTCACCACGGTTACACATGCTGTGCCAATGTTGTCTTTAGGCAATGTGTTTAATCAGGAAGAATTATTTGCCTTTGCAAGACGTGTCGAAGAGCGTTTGCCCAACCAAAATATTGAATACGATGTCGAACTCAAATTTGATGGTTTGGCGATTTCACTTTGGTATGAACATGGTGTTTTAGTGCGTGGTGTGACCCGTGGTGATGGGGAAACAGGGGAAGACATTACCCACAACGTCAAAACTATCCGCAATTTACCGAAAGTTTTGAGTGCGACAGAAACGGCTATTCCTGAATTTTTGGAAGTGCGTGGTGAAGTGTTGATGCCAAAACTTGGTTTTGAAAAACTCAATGCGGCCAATACAGCCAAAGGTGAAAAAACCTTTGCCAATCCACGCAATGCAGCAGCAGGCAGTTTGCGTCAGTTAGACCCGAATATTGCGGCTTCACGTCCTTTAGCATTCTATGCTTATGGCATTGCGCAATGTGTGCCGCCTCATGGACAAAGCACCATGTCCGACAGTTTGGCATGGTTGGGGCAGTTTGGTTTTGAAATTGGCGAACGTCATTTTGTCTGCAAGAGCATTCAAGATGTTCAGGCGGCCTATGAGCAAATTAACCTTGAGCGTCCGAATTTAAGCGTTGAAATTGATGGCATGGTGGTCAAGGTCAATGACTTGAAACAGCAACAGCAATTGGGCTTTTTAAGTCGTGAGCCGCGCTGGGCGACTGCCTATAAATTCCCTGCAGTTGCCGCTTTAACCACCATTGAAAATATTGATTGGCAAGTGGGGCGCACAGGTACGTTGACGCCTGTGGCACGTTTAAACCCCGTTGCGGTAGGTGGTGTGACGGTATCCAATGTTACTTTGCATAATATTGGTGAAATTCACCGTTTGGATGTGCGTTTAGGCGATACGGTCAGTGTTTACCGTAGTGGTGATGTGATTCCCAAAGTTGAAAAAGTCTGGCCTGAATTTCGCCTTGCCGATGCGCAAGAAGTGCATTTACCTGAACAATGCCCTGTGTGTGATTCGCCTGTGGTGATGCCTGAAGGTGAGGCTTTGGCGCGTTGTTCAGGCGGTTTGTATTGTGCGGCACAGCGTATTGAAGCGATTCGTCATTTTGTGTCACGTAAAGCCATGGATATTGAAGGTTTGGGTGATCGTTGGGTGGAGTCATTACTGCATCTGAACTTGCTACAAAATGTGGCTGATATTTATCATTTACACGAACACCGCGACACTTTGCTCGGCATTGAAAAAATGGGTGAGAAGTCGGTTCAAAACTTGATTGACTCGATTGAAAACAGCAAAAAAACTACTTTGGCTGCGTTTATTTATGCCTTGGGAATTCGTGGTGTGGGCGAAACCACCGCGCGGATGCTTGCCAATACTTTTCAGACTTTAGAGGCTTTGCGTGAAGCTGATTTAGAAGCGTTAAAGAAAACTCCAGATGTGGGAGATATTACGGCAGAATGGATTTTGGACTTTTTCCAAGCGCCGCATAATTTAGAAGTGTTGGATCGTTTATTAGCTGCAGGCATTCATTGGGATGCTCCGATTGCACCGACACGTCAGCCTTTGAATGGTGAAAGTTGGGTGATTACAGGGACGTTGAGCCAAATGGGACGCGATGAAGCGACTCAGTTGTTGCAGGCTTTGGGTGCACGGGTGAGTGGTAGTGTTTCGGGTAAAACCAAATGTGTCGTGGCGGGTGAGAAAGCTGGCTCAAAGCTGGAAAAAGCCGAGAAGTTGGGTGTGCAGGTCATGAATGAAGCTGAGTTTATTCAGCTGATGCAGGAATATGGTGTGCTTGAATAAGCATCATCCTACATTTTATCCACTAATAGGTACAAAGGCACTTCAACGATGAAGTGCCTTGGTTTTTACTGAGAGAAGTCGAAGGTTTAACGTTTCTTCACAATGCCATCATCAATGAGTTGCTGAAAATGTTCGACTAGACTGGTTTCAATATTGCGGTAGTGCATACCCAATTCACGCTGACTTTTTTCCGCATTAAAATAAATTGGGTAGCCCATATTCAGTTCCACAAATTTACGGGAAAAACCAAGTAGAGGGCCAAAGGCTTTAAAGGCAAATTTAGGTAACTGATTGCGTGGGAAAGGGTATTTACGTCCAAAGTGCTGCGCTAAAATTTTGCCCATTTCCAATAAGCTGAGTGTGCCACCGCTAATAATATAGCGACCTTCAGCAGCAGGGTTGAATGCGGCCTGAATGTGAGCATCGGCAACATCACGCACATCGACAATGCCATTCCACATAGCAGGGACACCTGCCAAGGTCATACCGTTGGCAAACTGCAATAACACTTCCACGCTGCCCGATTGGGTGTTTTTGGTCAACGATGGGCCAAGCACCAAAGCAGGGTTGATACAGACCAAATCCCAGCGGTTTTGTGCCTTTGCCATTTCCCAAGCTTTGCGTTCAGCTGCCACTTTTGAATAAGGATAAGGCTGATGCTCAGGGCTGCTGCTAGTATTCCAGTGACTTTCATCAAAGCGATTATTGGCCGTATTTAAAATATCAATCGCATCGCCATAGGTTGCAGCAATACTTGAAGTCACCACTACACGCTTTACCGATGCAGTACGATTAACGCTGTTTAATACATTTTCGGTGCCTATGACGGCAGGTTCAATAATGTCTTTAACTGCATCTTTATAATTGGTGACCACAAAAGGCGAGGCCATGTGCAGCACGATTTCACAACCTTGCATGGCGGCATCAAAAGCACCTTCTTCAAGTAAGTTGGCTTGGAATAATTGTAAGTTGCCTGTGCTTTTTGCCGCGATATCAGTCAGATGTTGAAAACTGTGGGTTTTATTCAGATCACGCACCGTCGCGTGTACGGTATGTCCTTGTTCAAGCAGGTTTTTAATGACCCAACTGGCAATATAGCCTGTTGCGCCTGTGACTAAAATGGGTGCAGATGTATTTAGATTTGTCATTATTTTAAGAAAGTGATGGAACTCGTGACTATCATAAAGCAGCTGGGTTTTAAAATCCGCTTTTTAGGCGTTTTTTACGATACTTGAGCGTCAAAGTATGGTTTCTTTCAATATTTACAAAATGATGCAAAATCATTGTATTGTCATTTTTAAAGCTAAGTTTTGCCAAGCAGTTGTTTTATATATGGGAATTTTTAAGTTATATTGCAAATGCGTATGTTTCTCATTTTAATTTTATAAAAATCATGGGTTTACAATAATTAACTTTTGCAATTTTGCCTGAATGTGTCCATAATGACTGGATTAAGAAAGGGAGTACAGCAAATGCGTGGCAATCCAGAAGTCGTAGACTATTTAAATATGTTGATTGGTGGCGAACTGGCTGCTCGCGATCAATACCTGATTCATTCGCGTATGTATGAAGATTGGGGTTTAAGCAAAATTTTTGAGCGCATTGACCATGAAATGCAGGAAGAAGCGCAGCATGCCGATGCTTTAATTCGTCGTGTATTGTTCCTTGAAGGCACTCCAAATATGCAGCGCGATGACATCGACGTGGGTGAAGATGTGGTGTCTTGCTTAAAAGCCGATTTAAAACTGGAATACGAAGTACGTGAAAAATTGGCGCAAGGCGTAAAATTGTGTGAAGAAAAAGGCGATTATGTCAGCCGTGATATGTTGCGTCAGCAAATGACCGACACAGAAGAAGATCATACGTACTGGTTGGAAAAACAATTACGTTTAATTGAATTGATTGGTTTACAAAACTACATTCAATCGCAAATGTAATCTGATCAAAGCAAAATAGACCAAAACCCGATTTATGATAAGTCGGGTTTTTTTATAGATCGGTTTTTATAGATTGGCTTTTTTATATCAATTGGTTTTTTTAAGGATGTATCTTGGTGCTTTGCAGATGTCGATTGAGCCGATTCAGTATTATACTGAGGTGATTTTCTAACTTGAGAGCAAGCCACGTGCAACAACAGATTTTATTGATTACAGGCTGGGGCGGTGGTACTGCACTCTTAAATCCGTTACAGCAAGCCTTAACTGCACAAGGTTTTCGGGTTGAGCTCATCAATATTTTTAACGCTACTGATGCTCAAGTCATGCAGCAACAGGTTGAATTTGCACGTCAGTTTGATGTAATTATGGGCTGGTCACTGGGTGGGCAATTGGCAACGCTACTGGTCGATGCGATTGCCAGCCAATATGCAGGATATAAAACCTTAATTACCATTGCATCCAATCCGTGTTTTGTTGCACAAGCCGATTGGGATACCGCTATGCCACAAGCCACGTTTGCCCAGTTTAAACAATCTTTTGCACAAGACCCAATTCTGACCCTAAAGCGTTTTGGTTTTATGGTGTGTCAAGGTGTCACTAGTAGTAAAACCGACCTATTACAATTACAAAGTTTGGTTCAGCCACAGCCACAATCTTTGCTTCAACACGGTTTGGATTTATTGGAAAACTTAAACTTGGTGACTAAGCTTAAAAATTATACAGGTCTGCAGTATCATCTTTTTGCCGAGCAGGATGTTTTAGTTGATTGCAAAGTTGCAGCTAAACTGCAAAATTTAGCTGCAAAGTTTTTAAGCGTAGATGTTTTGCAAGGCTCGCATGGGCTGCCATTGTTCCATGCCGATGAGTTGACTAGCAAAATCTGCCAATATTTACAGAAAAACCCGCCAACAGGTCCATAAGTGACAAATCTCGCAATTTATTTTATCTGTAGACAGGTTTAAGATTTAGCACATCAAGTTTTTTACAAGATCAAGGATGATGGTGGGATGACAGAACAGATGGATTTGGCTTTTGATCGTGAACATCTTTGGCATCCTTACACCTCTATGACTCAGCCCTTAACAACCTTTAAGGTTAAGCGGGCATTTGGCAGCACCATTGAACTTGAAGATGGTCGCCAGTTGATTGACGGCATGTCATCGTGGTGGTGCGCGATTCATGGCTATAACCATCCTGAGCTGAACCGTGCTGTGACTGAGCAACTCGACAGTATGGCGCATATCATGTTTGGTGGATTGACCCATCGTCCTGCTATTGAGTTAGGGCGTTTGTTGCTCGAAATTACCCCACCGAGTTTAGATAAAATTTTTTATGCAGATTCAGGCTCCGTCGCCGTTGAAGTGGCGCTGAAAATGGCGGTGCAATACTGGACTGCACAAGGCAAAACTGAAAAAACCAATTTTATTACCACCCGTTCTGGCTATCATGGCGATACATGGAATGCCATGTCGGTTTGTGATCCTGTTACAGGGATGCATCAGGTTTTTGGCTCAAGTTTGGCGCGTCGTTATTTTGTATCTGTACCACAAACAGGTTTTGACCAAGAGTGGAATCCTGCCGATATTGCAGAATTGGCACAAAGTTTGGCCGAGCATCATCAACAGATTGCCGCCATGATTATTGAGCCGATTGTGCAAGGTGCAGGCGGCATGCGTTTTTATCATCCTGAATATTTGCGTCAAGCCAAATTGCTCTGTGAACAATATGATGTGTTGTTAATTTTTGATGAAATTGCCACAGGTTTTGGGCGTACAGGCAAGTTGTTTGCATGGGAACATGCTCAGGTCGAACCCGATATTATGTGTATCGGCAAAGGGCTGACAGGCGGTTATATGACTTTGTCTGCCACATTGACCACGAAGCATGTTGCAGAAATGATTTCGCAGGGTGAGGCAGGTGTGTTTATGCATGGCCCGACCTTTATGGCAAATCCACTGGCTTGCGCGGTTGCAGTAAAAAGTACCCAATTATTATTAGAACAAGACTGGCAAGCCAATATTCAACGTATACAACAGCAACTTGAACAGCATTTAACACCATTGGCTAATTTGGCATGGGTGCAGGATGTGCGAGTTTTAGGTGCAATTGGTGTGGTAGAACTTAAACATGCTGTCGATATGCAAAGCCTGCAACAAGAATTTGTGCAACGTGGTATTTGGGTACGTCCTTTTGGTAAATTGGTCTATGTGATGCCGCCGTATGTGATTACAGCAGCAGAACTAAATACTTTATTGCAGCAATTGGCTGAGGTGGTGACAGGTATGCAAGGAGCGAGCGCATGAGTTTACTCGATCACTATGCAGAACAGCTTGATCAGCTTCGCCAACAGGGCAATTTTCGTCAATTTCGCAGCAATCAGCAGCAAGGTAAAACAATTGAAATTCAGCAACAGCAGATGCTGAATTTATCTTCCAATGATTATTTGGGTTTAGCCGCTGACTTGCGCTTACGTGAACAGTTTTTTGATGAAACACCGAATGCACAGCGTTTAATGAGTGCATCTTCATCACGTTTACTGACTGGAAATTTCCCTGCCTATGAACAGCTTGAAGCCACATTAACGCAATTATTTCATGGGCGAGCTGCCTTGCTGTTTAATAGCGGCTATCACATGAATATTGGTATTTTACCTGCATTGGCAGATGCGAAAACCCTAATTTTGGCCGATAAACTGGTACATGCCAGCATGATTGACGGCATTCGTTTGTCATCTGCCAAATATTTGCGTTATCGGCATAATGATTTGGCACATTTGCAGCAATTGCTGATGCAATATCATGCTGATGACAATTATGAACGCATTATTGTGGTGACTGAATCCATTTTTAGTATGGATGGTGATGAAACTGATTTAGCCGCATTGGTCGCGCTGAAACAGCAGTTTGCCAAAGTTATGTTATATGTCGATGAAGCACATGCGATTGGTGTGCGTGGGCAGCAAGGTTTGGGCTGTGCCGAACTATATGACGTGATTGATGCCATTGATTTTCTGGTCGGGACGTTTGGTAAAGCTGTTGCTTCAGTTGGGGGATATTTGATCTGTGATCCGATTATCCGCGATTACCTGATTAATCGAATGCGCCCGCTAATTTTTAGTACCGCACAGCCACCTATTTGTATGGCATGGACGCAGTTTATGCTGAATCAGATTGTGCACATGCAGACACAGCGTCAGCATTTGGCTGCTTTGAGCTTATATATGCAGCAGGGGATTCAGGCCAAAGGTTTTACCTGCCCATCGACTTCGCAAATTGTACCTGTGATTATTGGCGACTCTACTG
This sequence comes from Acinetobacter sp. YH12021, assembly GCF_013420145.1. Classification (NCBI taxonomy): domain Bacteria; kingdom Pseudomonadati; phylum Pseudomonadota; class Gammaproteobacteria; order Moraxellales; family Moraxellaceae; genus Acinetobacter; species Acinetobacter sp. YH12021. Next base: position 27,161 of record NZ_VOYT01000014.1, on the reverse strand, counting down.
CAACTGTAAGCAAAGCCCAACAGTTACAGACTGCAGGTTTTTATGTGATGCCTGTACGTCCGCCGACTGTACCGCAAGGCAGCTCACGACTGCGGATTTGTTTAAATACGCAATTTGAAACGGCAGATTTAACACAGTTACTGGATTTGCTTTGAGTGTGCGTATGCGTATAGATAAGGCACAAGTGGCACAGCGTTTTGCCCGCGCTCATCAGAGTTATAAAACGCATGCCGTGGTACAGCAGCAAATTTGTCAGCAGTTAATGGCAAAAATGCAGCAATATATTGTGCAGCAAAAGTTGTCAGATCAACCTCAGCCTTGCTTTGAAAACGTCTTGGAAATCGGCTGTGGTTCAGGGAATTTAACCGACTTGCTACTGCGTGAATTTCAAATTCAACACCTGATTTTAAATGATTTATATGCCGAAGTGTTAAAAACCTATCTGTATCATCCGCAGTCAACTACTACGCAAATACATGGCTTAATTGGCGATATAGAACAGCTCGATTTTCCGCAGTCTTTGGATTTAATTTGTTCGAGTTCGGCTTTGCAATGGGTGGAAGATTTTGGAGCATTATTGTGCAAGGCGAATCAAGCGTTAAAGCCGCAAGGGTATTTGTGCTTTTCGACGTTTGGCCCTCAAAACTTGACTGAAATTAAGCAATTAACAGGTCAAGGCTTACATTATTTGAGTATGGATGCGTTACAACAACAGCTTAAACAGCAGGGCTTTGAAGTATTACACTGTTCAGAGCAGCTTGAATCATTAAGTTTTGAACATCCCAAACAGATTTTGCAGCATTTAAAAGCCACAGGTGTCACGGGTACAGCACAAGGGCAGCGTTGGAACAAAACGACTTTAACCGAATTTTATCGGGGCTATGAACAGTTTAGTCAGCAGCATAGCTCACAGCAAAAAAGTTATACGCTCACGTATCATCCTATTTATTGTCTTGCACGGAGAATGCCATGACAGCTCAAGTCTATTTTGTGAGTGGTATTGATACAGGGATTGGCAAAACCTATGCCACGGGTTATTTAGCCAAGACCATGAATGAACAGGGTATTCAGACCATTACCCAAAAACTGATTCAAACAGGCAATCAAGACGTTTCAGAAGATATTGAGCAGCATCGTAAAATTATGGGCAGTGAATGGTTGCCTGAAGATGATGACAAGCTCACCATGCCTGAAATTTTTAGTTATCCTGCTTCACCGCATTTGGCTACACAAATTGATGGTCGTGAGATTGATTTTGCTAAAATTGAGGCTGCAACTGCGCAATTGGCGGCAAAGTATGATGCGGTATTATTGGAAGGTGCAGGCGGGCTCATGGTGCCGCTGACCACAGACCTGCTCACCATCGACTATATTGAGCAAAAACAGTATCCTGTTATTTTGGTGAGTTCTGGTCGTTTGGGCAGTATTAACCACACTTTGCTCAGTTTGGAAGCTTTAAAAACACGTGGTTTGAATTTGCATGCATTGGCATATAATTTGAACGATGAATCACAAGACCCTTTAATTTCGCAGGATACTGCCAAATATTTAAAAAATTATTTGGCAAAAAGCTTTCCAAAGGCACAGTGGATTGAAATTCCTGTATTGCCGAATATCTAATCCTTATTATTTTTTTCCAACAAATTTGCCCAATAAAAAAGCCACACATTCATGTGTGGCTTTTTATCAATTTGGCATATTTCAGCTTTTAGAATTTTTTAAAGCTTTTATTGCCAAACGGTTTGCGTGGTGCATTTTCGTCACGGCGTTCACGGTTGCCGTAGCTGTTACCATCCTGACGTGGTTCTCGGTTGCCGTAGCTATTGCCATCTTGATGACGTTCACGGTTGCCATAGCTGTTACCATCTTGGCGACGTTCACGGTTGCCATAGCTGTTGCCATCTTGGCGACGTTCGCGGTTGCCATAGCTGTTACCATCTTGACGACGCTCACGGTTGCCGTAACTGTTACCGTCTTGGCGTGGTTCGCGGTTGCCGTAACTGTTACCGTCCTGACGACGTTCACGCGGTGCAAAACCTGTGTTTTGTGCAGCTTCTTCGGTGTCACGACGTTGCTGACGCAAGAAACCACCACGACGAGCCGCCAATGGTTTTTCCTGCATACGCTCATTGCGACGTTTTGCCATGCCGTACAAACCTGTGCCTTGACGTGGTTTTAACTCAACCGCTTTGGCAAGGTTATCGATGTCATTTTTATCTAATTCCATCCAGCGACCTGTACGCAATTCACGCGGTAAAATCACGGTACCGTAACGAGTACGTAATAAGCGGCTGACTTTCAAACCTTGTGATTCAAAAATACGGCGAACCTCACGGTTACGACCTTCTTTAACCACCACTTGATACCAGCGGTTAATACCATCACCGCCAATTTCAGAGAAAGATTCAAACTTGGCAGGGCCGTCATCTAGCACGACACCGCGCAGCATGTTGTTTTTCAGTTGTGGCGTCACTTCACCCATAACGCGAACCGCATATTCACGTTCAATTTCGTTAGATGGGTGCATTAAACGGTTGGCGAGTTCACCATCATTGGTAAATAACAATAAGCCTGTCGAGTTAATATCCAGACGACCAACCATCACCCAGCGATCATTTGCAATTGCAGGTAGGTTGTCAAATACAGTTGGGCGCTGTTCTGGGTCATTGCGTGAGCAAATTTCGCCTTCTGGTTTGTAATAAATCAGAACACGACGACGAATTTCATCTTCAATTTGGAACTGAACTTTACGACCATCGATGCGAAGCTCATCACCTGGTTCGATTCGTTCACCCACTTGGGCAACTTGGCCGTTGACACTCACACGACCAGCGGCAATGACTTCTTCCATATAACGGCGAGAACCCAAGCCTACTCGTGCGAGTACCTTTTGCAACTTTTCACTCATGACAGCACAACCTTAGAAATGATCATCAACAGTTTACCTATTCAAGACACAGACGCAGATGCATCGAGTGCCATGAAAGCTTCCTTGGCATCCTGTAGGGGAGGCAATTGGCTTAAGGAATTCAAGCCAAACGCATTTAAAAATTGGGGCGTTGTAACTAACAACGCAGGTCTTCCTGGGAGTTCTCGAAAGCCAGATTCCTTAATCCAGTTCCAGTCAAACAATGTACGTAAAATTTGACTATTGTTTGATACTCCGCGAATTTGTTCAATATCTGCACGGGTCACAGGCTGGTGGTAGGCAATCACGGCCAATATTTCCAGCATAGAGGGTGAAAGTCTAGTCGGACGTTCAGGCCACACCTGTGTAATAATTGTACGATACTTTGCCCGCACCTGAAAACGGAAACCTTGTGCGGTTTCGATCAGTTCAATCGAGCGACCATGTTGTAACATGGCCAATTGTTGTAAAAACTGGCGTAATTGCGCTTTGCTATATTTATCTTGAAAAGCTTCTTTCAGACGCGCTAAAGACACAGCACTGTCACTGGCAAAAATAATTGCTTCGAGTTGCATCAGCACTTCATGCTGTTGTTCGCCTTCAGACAAGCTCGAAATTATGGGTTCTGGATTCATGCCTGCGCCCCTTGAATGCTCAATGGTGCTTCAATCCCACTGCTGATAATGCACACTTTTTGCTGGCGAGTCAGTTCTAAAATCGCCATAAAGGTCACAACCATGCCCATGCGTCCCTGACTTGGTTTTAGCAACGCATCAAAACTCAGTACTTCACCCGATGCGAGTTTGGCTTCAATAAATGCAATCCGTTCTTCAAGTAAAACAGGTTCTTGCAAAATTTGATGGGTGACAGGTTCAGGACGATTAAAAATGCAGAACAAGGCATCACGTAATTGATCGGCTGCATAGCCGACATTATTGACTGCGGTATGCCCTAAGCTAAGATTGGTAGCAAAAGTATCGCGTTCTAAAACAGGCATTTGCCCCAAGCGTTCAGCTGCTTGTTTGACTCTTAAATAGGTTTCTAAACGGTCAATCAGCTCTTGTTTTGGGTCTTTTTCAATGCTGCTGATACTGGCAGGTTTAGGCAACAATAGGCGGGATTTTAAATCGGCCAGTAATGCCGCCATCACCATATAATCGGCAGTCAGTTCAATATTTAGCGATTTCATGGCATCCATATACGACAGATATTGCGATGCAATCGGGGCAATATCTAACTGGAGTAAATCGAAGCCATTTTTTTGAATCAGGTAAATTAGAAAGTCGAGTGGTCCTTCGAAATGCTCTAACAGAATTTCAAATGCTGCAGGAGGAATATATAAATCCTCTGGAATCGACTCTTGCCATTCATCTAACACACGAATGTGTTGGGCAGGTTCCATCGCATTGTGGAGGGATTGATTCATTACAGTATTGGGCCACGCGAATTTTCAAAAGCATGCAAACGCTATTTCCGCTTTAGATAGGAGGAGCGGTAGAGAAATAGCACAAAATTAATAGCGGCTAGTCTAAAGGATATCGTGGTTGAAATAAATCTGTTCTACAGCCAAATGTCAAAAAAAGCCAAAAATAAATAGGGGTATTTTCTTGGGTGATGATATTGCGAAGGTAATAAATACAGGCGTTAATAAAAGGAGTGCTTATTCAAAAGCACTCACATCACCCACACCACGACGTACAATTTGCGGGCTGTCACCCGACAAGTCCACAATACTGGTGGTGCTGAGTGTGCCTAAGCCACCATCAATCAGTACATCTATGCGTTTGCTGAGCTGTAAATCAATCTCGTAAGGATCATCTAAAGGGTCTTCCTGACCTGGTAAAATCAGGGTACTGGTCAGTAAAGGTTCACCCAGCTCTTTCAGCAGCATGCGGCAAATTGGATTGCTTGGAATACGCAAACCAATGGTTTTTTTATTCGGATGCATTAAGCGACGTGGCACTTCACTGGTCGCAGGTAAAATAAAGGTCGTCACCGCTGGGGTATTGTTTTTTAGTAGACGATACATGGCATTGTCTACTTTGGCGTAGGTGGCAATGTCAGATAAATCGGCACAAATAATGGCGTATTGGTGTTTAGCACCTAAACCACGAATTTGTGAAATACGCTCCATCGCATTTTTGTTACCAATCTGGCAACCAATTGCATAGGCAGCATCGGTTGGATAAACCACCACATCGCCCGCGCGTATGCGTTCAACCGCTTGGCTGATGAGACGCGGCTGCGGATTTTCAGGATGTACTCTTAAATGCAACATATGAATTCCCTCAGTGCGTAATTGTGTTCGTCGCTTCATTATGAAAGGGGATGGATGTCACTTGCAATCATTGCCCCATGCTTTATTGCATTTAATCTAGATTTTTACGTTCAAATTCTTCAATTTGTAATGTTTTGCCACCTCGGGTACAGTAACAAATACATTCAATCAAGCGTTTTGCATCGCGTGGTAATTTGGCTTCGCCATTAAAATAACGCTGCACTTGTGCAAAGACATTGTCTTTAAAAGTGCTGCCATCTCCACCTTCACCCGTCAGGTTGTCTAAAGACACGCGGAATTTACGCCCAAACGCTTGAGCAAACAGCCATTCTATTGCCTGCGGCTTTATTTCGACTTGTTCAAACAAGGCTTGTTGTTCTTGAGTGCGACCATCGGGGGCATACCAATAGCCTAAATCGGACAATAGGCGGCGTTGTTCACCTGCAATGGTCCAGTGGCTAATTTCATGCAGTGCACTATTAAAGAAGCCATGCGCAAATTGAATTCGTGCAGGTTGGTCTGTTGTTGCAGGAAAGTACTCAGGTTCAAAGTCACCTTTGACCAAGTTCACATTTAGGTGGGAAAACCAGTGATTAAAGTGTAAGATGAGCCAGTCCACCTGTTCCGCTTCTGTATTCAGTTTGGCCCAGTCCGAGAGTTGCACTTGGGGGGGCGAAGTGTCAGAATTGGTGGTTGGAAGTGTGCTCACAAGTGATGAAAAATTCACTTCTGTTTGCGGCTGCAACAGATGCATGACTGTGTTACCCAAAATTGGTCTGTCTAAATAAGTACAAAATTGTATCTTAATCTTTGACAGAGTACTGATGAATTTGTAGAATTGCCGCCTTAATTATGTCAGCAAATACCTTTCCGGCACAGATTGAGCCGTTTAAATGGGCTGAACAGGGCTTTACATGGTCAGGTAACCTGCCATTGTCTCGCTTTGCTCGTATCGCCCGTGAAGCTGTTGGATCAATTGATGATCAATTGGTTAACATAGACTGTAAGCTATCAATGGATGCGTATCATCGCATTGCATGGCTAGATGGTCATATTGAAACGAAAGTTCCAATGGAATGCCAGCGTTGCTTGGGTTCTGTAGAAATAGACCTCGTTTCAGATTTTCATCTAGCTCTTGTGGATGATGAGTCACTGATAGAGCGCTTGGATGAGGATGCTGATTTCATTGTTTTAGGTGAAAGTGAAGCCACCTGCAAAGGCGATTATGACTCGCCAGCGACGGCTAATTTACTGACACTTATAGAAGATGAATTGTTATTGTTGTTGCCTTTATCTCCTAAGCATGATGCTTGCGAGCATAAGCATCAACCTGCCATTCAGAACATTGCTGAAGAAAAACGTGATAATCCGTTTGATGTTTTGGCAAGTTTGAAAGGTAAACTTAACTGAAAATTATGTTATAATTTCCAGTTAAGACAACTCAATTTGTTCTGATCCATTTTTTCGATCTTTGTAAGGAGCCATCATGGCCGTTCAGCAAAACCGTAAAAGTCGCTCTCGCCGTGACATGCGCCGTTCACATGACGCTTTAACCGAGAATGCATTAACTGTAGACCAAGCTACTGGTGAAACTCATCGTCGTCACCACGTAACTAAAGATGGTTTCTACCGTGGTCGTCAATTATTCGCTAAAGCAGCAGATGCTGAATAATTGGTGATGTATTAAGCGTCAAGCTTAGTAGAAAAAATGGGAGCGTAAGCTCCCTTTTTTTGTGCCCGATTTTTGTTGTATTTGGCAATTACTAAAAGCAAAATTAAGTGTTAAATTTTCGCTCCATAACTGAGCTTACATGAGAAGGTGTGGATTGTAGCTGCTAAAAACTACAATTTGCGCATCTTAATTAAAGGATTTTTTATGTCTGCTAAACGACTCGAGCAAGCAGCTCAAGCCACTAAAACTGCATTTGTCTTTCCTGGTCAAGGCTCACAAAAAGCCGGTATGTTGGCTGAGCTTGCAGAACAGTTTAGCGGTGTGCGCGAAACATTTGCAGAAGCCTCTGAAGCAATTGGCTTTGACTTATGGCACATTGCACAAAGTGGTGAAGGTTTAGACCAAACAGAATTTACTCAGCCGGTATTACTCACTGCAAGTATCGCATTATGGCGTGTGTGGTTAGAGCTGGGTGGTGTTGCACCAAAATACTTGGCAGGGCACTCATTAGGCGAATACAGCGCATTGGTTGCAGCAGGCAGCCTAAGCTTGGGCGATGCAGTCAAATTGGTGAACTTACGTGGTAAGTTAATGCAAAATGCTGTACCACAAGGGCAGGGCGCTATGGCGGCTATTTTGGGTCTTGAAGATGCCAAAGTGCTAGAGCTATGTGAACAAGTCAATGTGCAAGGTCGTGGCTCGGTAGAAGCAGCGAACTACAACGCGCAAGGCCAAGTCGTGATTGCAGGCGATAAAACTTTAGTCGAAGCTGTGATGGCATTGGCTAAAGAAAATGGTGGCAAAGCTATTGCACTGCCTGTATCTGTACCTTCGCACTGTTCATTGATGAAACCTGCGGCAGAACAGTTTGCACAAGCTTTGGAACAAACTGCCATTGAGCTACCGCGTATTCCTGTAATACAAAATGTCAACGCTGGAATCGCGGCAGATGTTGCGCAATTAGGTCAGGCACTTACTGCGCAATTGTATCAATCGGTGCAGTGGACACAAACTATGCAATATCTACAAGATCAAGGTATTGAATATATCGTGGAATGTGGCCCAGGCAACGTATTGGCGAATCTTGCGAAGCGTTTACCGAATATCGAAAAAGCATTCCCACTCGACACACAAAGTCGTATGGAAGATGCACTAAATGCCATTTTAGTGGCAGAAGGGAAAATTGCATGACACAAGAACGTAAAGTTGCATTAGTCACAGGTGCAAGCCGAGGGATTGGTGCAGCCATCGCTCAGCAACTCATTCAAGACGGTTTTTTTGTGGTAGGTACTGCCACTTCTGAAGCGGGCGCAGAAAAATTATCGGCAAGTTTTGCAGAAAACGGTGCAGGTAAAGTATTGGATGTCCGTGATGGTGCAGCCATTGATGCCTTAGTTTCTGACATTGAACAAAGCTATGGTTCAGTTTTGGTATTGGTCAACAATGCGGGTATCACCAAAGATAATTTGTTACTGCGTATGTCAGAAGATGATTGGGATGACATTCTCAACATTCACTTAAAGGCAGTTTACCGTTTATCTAAACGTGTCTTGAAAGGCATGACCAAAGCACGTTTTGGACGCATTATTAATATTAGTTCTGTGGTGGCACATTTTGCGAACCCAGGACAAGCCAACTATTCTGCGGCAAAAGCCGGTATTGAAGCATTCAGCCGAAGCCTTGCCAAAGAAATGGGCAGTCGTCAAATTACAGTAAACTCGGTTGCGCCGGGCTTTATTGCAACTGAAATGACAGATCAGTTAAGTGAAGAAATTCGCAAAAAAATGAGTGAGCAAGTGGCATTAAACCGTTTAGGTGATCCACAAGATATCGCAAATGCAGTGAGTTTCTTGGCTTCTGACAAAGCCGGTTACATCACTGGTACAGTGTTACACGTAAATGGTGGTTTATACATGAGCTAAGCTCAAGTATAAACTTTCAAAATTTTATAGATTCAATTAAACTAACGGCATTAAAAACGCCACAAGCAATGAGGAGAATTCCTGTGAGCGATATCGAACAACGCGTTAAACAAGCGGTTGCAGAACAACTTGGTCTTAAAGCTGAAGAAATCAAAAACGAAGCATCTTTTATGGATGACTTAGGTGCTGACTCTTTAGACTTAGTAGAGCTTGTAATGTCTTTCGAAAACGATTTTGACATCACAATCCCAGACGAAGATTCTAACGAAATCACAACAGTTCAATCAGCAATTGACTACGTAACTAAAAAACTTGGTTAATTGTTGATTTCAGCACTGCTGAAATGAAAGCCACCGCAAGGTGGCTTTTTTATGTGCTGGAGTTTTTAAAATAAAACATGAAAAACGGCTTGTTTTTTGAATATGTGATGCAGTTTACATTTTGTTACCAAGCTAATGTCTAATCACAACCGAAGTGGCTTATTTTTTAGTTATAAATAAATGAGAACATCGTGCTCATGCAAATGAGTGACGCTTTATAACAGCAGAAAAGAAAATAGGAGTACCTCATGGGTCTTTTTGATTTTGTAAAAGGGATTGGTAAGAAAAATACAGCACCTGCAGAGCCACAAGCTGCACCAAGCACACCTGCAGAACCATCAGCACAAGAAATTGCCAATAAACTTTTGGGGCATGTGAAAAGTTTAGGCTTACCTGTGACAGGTTTATCGGTGAGTTATAACGCAACTACTGACTTAGCGACAGTGCGTGGACAGGTCAACAGTCAGGCAGACCGTGAAAAAATTATTCTTGCAGTGGGTAATATTGACCATGTTGCACAAGTAGATGATCAACTCACAGTTGCAACCCCAGAACCAGAAAGCAAGTTCTATACAGTAAAATCAGGCGATACCTTATCTAAAATTTCTAAAGAATTTTATGGGGATGCCAACCAATACAACAAAATCTTTGAAGCTAACCGTCCATTACTAAAAAATGCCGATGACATTTTCCCAGGACAGGTGTTGCGTATTCCTGCATAAATGTGAGCAGCCTGAATAAAGGCGCGTGATGCGCCTTTCTTTATTTTGTTTTTTGTCGTTTTTGGGCTGTTGGATTATTGTCCTATTCTCATAATGAACAAAAGAAGTAAAAAAACGGCATTGTTGTATAAATATTTTGTAAGATAACGATTTTTAAAGGTTTATGGAAATTTTAAAAATAAATAAATTAAAAAAATCAAATTGTTAGGTATTTGCACAACCTAGCCATTAAATACTCGATCGTATCTTTAAAAAAACCGCCATGAATGGCGGTTTTCTCAATGACAACTCATGTGTCTCACAACGATATTTTATGTGTCGCGATATTACCAGCTCAATGCACCGCCAGTCTGGTAATCGGTCACACGCGTTTCAAAGAAGTTCTTCTCTTTACGCAAGTCCATCATCTCAGACATCCATTGGAACGGATTGTTTACGCCAACAAACTGTTCAGGTAAACCGAGCTGACTTAAACGACGGTTACAGATGAATTTCAAATATTCTTCCATCATACCTGCGTTCATACCCAATACGCCACGTGGCATAGTGTCACGCGCATATTCAATTTCAAGCATCGTGCCTTCAAGAATCATTTGAATCACTTCTTGCTGGAATTCTGCAGTCCACAAGTGCGGGTTCTCAATCTTGATTTGGTTAATCATGTCGATACCAAAGTTCAAGTGCATAGATTCATCACGTAAAATGTATTGGAATTGCTCTGCAACACCGTTCATTTTGTTACGACGACCCATCGACAAGATCTGGCTGAAACCGCAGTAGAAGAAAATACCTTCAAGTACACAATAGAATGCGATCAAGTTGCGTAGCAAAATTTGGTCGTTTTCAGGTGTACCTGTTTTGAAAGTAGGATCACTTAAAGATTGCGTGTACTTCAAGCCCCATGCTGCTTTACGTGCAACCGATGGTACTTCGCGGTACATATTGAAGACTTCACCTTCATCCATACCTAAAGATTCGATGCAGTACTGGTAAGCATGAGTGTGAATCGCTTCTTCAAAGGCTTGACGCAAAATGTACTGGCGGCATTCAGGGTTGGTAATGTGGCGATAAATTGCCAATACCAAGTTGTTTGCAACCAATGAGTCTGCAGTAGAGAAGAAACCAAGTGAACGCATAACAATGGTGCGCTCATCTTCAGTTAAGCCATTTTCAGACTTCCACAACGCGATGTCGTGGTTCATGTTGACTTCTTGCGGCATCCAGTGGTTTGCACAACCATCTAGATATTTTTGCCATGCCCATTCGTATTTGAACGGTACAAGCTGGTTTAAGTCTGCACGACAGTTGATCATGGCTTTATCATCAACCTGTACGCGCGATGCACCCATTTCCAGTTCTTCAAGACCAGGAGCAACGTCCAATTGATCTAGAGCGTTAGATGCTCTTGCCAACGGATCGGTTGAATCTGTTGTTCTACTTCTAGGGGCTGCAGCGGGTTGTGCAGCTGCCACAGTCGTCTGTGGTTGCTCTGCATGAGATACCATCTGCGTATCATGCGCTTTTTGCGGCTCGACGGGCGCAGACTTGTGTTCAGGAGCAGCCGGTTTTTGCGAATCATCTTCGAAATCGTCCCAACTTAGGATAGACATAATTTATCTCACTCTAATCTTAATTTATTTATGTGACAGTTTTAAACACTAAAACATAGATCAGGCACAGCAATACCATCACTCCAACCGTTAATCCCAACATGTTTTTTAAACGTTTAAGATTGACTGGAGAGGGAAGTGAGTTTGGGGTTAATAATTTGCCTGTTTCATCATAAACAGCCACAGCCCTTGCGCCACTCGCTAACCCTAATTCCTGCAATGCCCGTATTTCCACCTGTGTTAAGCCTGCTTCTGTTCGTTCCATAGCCTGAATAAACATAATGGGTGCTGAATCTAAAAAGCTAAATTTGCCTTGTTTTATCAGCTTGGTCAGTGTGTCTTCAGCTATGCTGTAGTTACCCAATAAAGAACGAGGATGTGAAAAGGAAGCGGACTCAGCCATTTGCCCTGTAACAGAGGAAACACCAAGTACCATACGATTTATATAAATCTTGATGAGAACTGCATTTGAGTTAGCATATTTTTCTAAATCAAGTTGAAGTGTCATCTTATCTTCCTAAGCAATCACTTTATTGATCTTGCTTACGCTGCTGTTTCCGAATGGCTAAAAATGCATAAACCATCGGTACATAAAAGAAAATAAAGGAAAAAACTAGAACCGCTAGTCCTAACTGATAGTTATGAGTCATTTGGAACATAGCTTTTCCTTTATTTAGCTAAATAGTATTTATCAAAACATAAAACTATTTGAGTAAGCTGATACCAATATATTGCTAATGATCTGATAAATGCTTGGCAAGACAATGAACCAAACAAACTGTTTAGCAAACCATAAAGCAGTTTTATAAAGTTTTTGCTTAGTTTTTTCATCTGGAAAAACTGATTTTCCAATATGAATTAAATATTTATACAGCATTTCTAAGAGTCTTTGAATTTGAATCACAGACAAAGAAAGTGTTTCAAATTTTTCCATGCGACTTTTATGTTTTGCTTTTTCCTTTTTGGTAAGCTTAAGCTCTTTACCAAAGATATCTTTCTTCTTCATAAATCCTCAATATAGAAAACTTATGCTACATGTAGCCCATGCTCTGAAGACTCATCAGTAGGCTACAGAGGTAGCCTTTTTCCGATGTCGATACCTTTAGTTAATTACTGACACGCCTCACAATCAGGGTTGTCAATACTGCATGCTTGTGGCACTGGCGCTGCATTCGCAAAGCCATCTTCCTCTGCAGGAACTTCTGGTTTTGCTTCAGGTGCTGCAACCGCGGCTACAGGCGCTGCCGTAACTGTTGCAGGTTTCACTGCGTTCAATGCACCTGTGTTAATGGTCGATTTCTCTGCAGAAGTCGCACCTAATGCACGTAGGTAATAGGTGGTTTTCAGACCACGTAACCATGCCATCTTGTAAGTCAGGTCAAGTTTCTTACCGTTTGCACCTGCAATATACAAGTTCAACGATTGCGCCTGATCAATCCATTTTTGACGACGTGATGCTGCATCTACAATCCAACGTGGTTCAACTTCAAACGCAGTCGCAAAAATTGCTTTAAGTTCTTCAGGAATACGTGAAATTTTTTGTACTGAACCTTCAAAGTGTTTCAGGTCGTTAACCATCACAGAATCCCACAAATCACGCGCTTTCAATGCACGAACAAGATAAGGGTTGATTACCGTAAATTCACCAGACAAGTTCGATTTCACATATAAGTTCTGGAATGTCGGCTCAATAGACTGAGAAACACCACAAATATTTGAAATAGTTGCTGTTGGTGCAATTGCCATCACGTTTGAGTTACGCATACCATCTTTTTGAACTTTGGCACGTAGGCTGTCCCAATCTAAACGCTGTGTACGGTCAACTTCAAACATACGCTCAGGACGTGATTTCGCTACGATGTCTAAAGAGTCGATTGGCAGGATGCCTTGATCCCACAATGAACCTTTAAATGTTTCGTAAGTACCACGCTCAACCGCCAAGTCACTTGACGTTTGAATTGCGTAGTAGCTAATTACTTCCATAGACTCATCGGCAAAATCAACCGCAGCATCTGAACCATAAGCCAAGTTCATTTCATATAGCGCATCTTGGAAGCCCATGATGCCCATACCCACAGGGCGATGCTTCAAGTTTGAATTTTTCGCTTGTGGCACTGCGTAGTAGTTGATGTCGATGACGTTGTCGAGCATACGTACTGCAGTTTTAATAGTACGTGCTAATTTTTCACGGTCTAACACACCACCTTGAACGTGTTGCACAAGGTTGATTGAACCCAAGTTACATACCGCAATTTCATCTTGGTTAGTATTGAGGGTAATTTCAGTACATAAGTTAGATGAGTGCACTACGCCAACGTGTTGTTGCGGTGAACGTAAGTTACATACGTCTTTGAATGTGATCCACGGGTGACCTGTTTCAAACAGCATTGACAACATTTTGCGCCATAAGTCCTTCGCACGAAGTTTCTTATGCAGCATGTTGGTTTCTTTGGCAATGCTTTCGTAGTACGCATAACGCTCGGCAAAAGCTTCGCCCGTCAAGTCGTGCAAGTCTGGTGTTTCAGATGGCGTAAACAATGTCCATTCTGCATCTTCAAAGACACGTTGCATGAACAAGTCAGGTACCCAGTTGGCTGTGTTCATATCATGGGTACGACGACGGTCATCCCCTGTGTTTTTACGCAGCTCTAGGAATTCTTCGATGTCTAAGTGCCAAGTTTCTAAGTACGCACATACCGCACCTTTACGCTTACCACCTTGGTTGACCGCAACAGCTGTATCGTTAGCAACTTTAAGGAACGGAACAACACCTTGAGATTTACCGTTTGTTCCTTTGATGTATGAGTTCAAGGCACGTACTGGCGTCCAGTCATTGCCTAAACCACCTGCCCATTTAGACAGCATTGCGTTGTCACGCATTGCACCATAAATGTTGTAAAGGTCATCAGAAATTGTAGTTAAGTAACAGCTTGATAACTGTGGACGTAGCGTACCTGAGTTAAACAGGGTAGGCGTAGAAGCCATGTAGTCGAAGCTAGACAATAAGTTATAGAACTCGATTGCACGTGCTTCACGGTCATCTTCATTAAGCGCCAGACCCATCGACACACGCATAAAGAACAATTGTGGAAGTTCAAAACGTACGCCATCTGAGTGAATGAAATAACGGTCAAATAAAGTTTGCAGACCTAAATAGGTAAACTGGTTTGAGCGTTCAGGCTGAATCGCTGCAGCAAGTTTGGCAAGGTCAAACTCAAGTAAGTCTGCAGAAAGCAAATCAAGTTCTACACCTTTTTTCAGGAAAGTTTCTAATGCTTCGCCTTCAGGTGTATCTGTTGCTAAACCTAAAAATTCTAAGCCTGTTGCGACCAAGTCATTACGCAATAAACGCGCAGTCACATAGGTATAGTTCGGCTCTTGCTCAATACGGGTACGAGTCGCCATCATCATGGTGGTTGAGATGTCAGACTCTTTTACACCGTTGTAGAGGTTTTTCACGGTTTCATCAATGATGGCATCTACATCAATGCCTTCTAAACCTTCTGCCGCTTTATTCACGGTTGCTTTTAACGCACCTAAATCTAGTGGTTTAAGCTGACCGTTTGCATCAGTGACTTGTAAAGTTGGGTGATGGTTTTCACCTGCTTGCTTACGTGCTTCTGAGCGTTGTTCACGGTAGATGACATAAGCACGAGCAACTTTTTGCTCGCCTGTACGCATGAGCGCAAGTTCAACTTGGTCTTGAATTTCTTCAATGTGAATGGTTCCGCCAGACGGTAAACGGCGGTTGAATGTGTTCAACACCATTTCAGTCAGTTGTTCGATCCGATCATGAATGCGGCTTGAATCGGCGCTTTGTTGACCTTCTACAGCCAAAAACGCTTTGCCAATTGCAACTGCAATTTTTTCAGCATCAAAAGCGGCAACATCACCAGTGCGTTTAATCACTTGTAATTGACCAGGGGTTGAGGTGATTACGCTCATGTCAGCATAGCTCCATTGTCATCTATTGTTATGTTTATGGACCATTAAACTGGGCAAAATTTAGGCCGCAGTGATTGAGGGATAAACACAAGACTTAGTGGTTTAAAATTGAATTGAACACAAGATACGGGAAAATTGAGGGTAGATCAATATTGACTTTTTCTTTTAAATTTTGACTGATTTGGAATTAAGATTGTTCTCAAAAATACCGTTTTTTGTCCTTTGGGCTATAAGCCTTATCGGGCAAGGGCATAGCATAGCAAAGCTCGGAAAAACTGCTTATAGATAACCTTGTGGATAACTTGAAAAGTTAGGAGATAATTTTTCCAAAGGCGGCAAAGGCTTGATCTAGTGCAAAAAATACCCATTTTGTAACTTTATATTTCTTAAATATGTTTAAAAATCACCAAAACTAGAAAAGTGCTATAAATTCAATGCTTAATAAAAATATAACAAAATAATACGCAGATGTATCAGTTTGGTGAACAGTATCTTGTTTACAATGTAAACGTGTGTATATTGCAAATTATATCAAGACCTATCTCTCAGATTTTAAAAGGATAGGTCGAATCCAATAAAGGGACAGGTTATGAGTCAAGAAGAAAAGTTACCAAAAATTTTAATTGTTGAAGATGATGAACGCCTTGCACGACTTACGCAGGAATACTTAATTCGCAATGGTTTGGAAGTTGGGGTAGAACCAGATGGCAACCGTGCGATTCGCCGTATTATTGCCGAGCAACCTGATCTTGTGGTGCTCGATGTGATGTTACCAGGTGCCGATGGTTTAACCATTTGTCGTGAAGTTCGTCCACATTATCATCAACCAATTTTAATGCTGACTGCGCGTACTGAAGATATGGATCAGGTGCTAGGTCTGGAAATGGGTGCAGATGACTATGTTGCAAAACCTGTGCAGCCGCGTGTGTTGTTGGCGCGTATTCGTGCTTTATTGCGCCGTACCGACAAAGTGACTGAAGATGAAGTGGCACAGCGCATTGAATTTGATGATTTAGTGATTGATAACGGTGGTCGTTCTGTAACTTTAAATGGTGAATTGGTTGATTTCACCAGCGCAGAATATGACTTGTTATGGTTATTGGCTTCAAATGCAGGGCGTATTTTATCTCGTGAAGATATTTTTGAGCGTCTGCGTGGTATTGAATATGATGGTCAAGACCGTTCAATTGACGTGCGTATTTCACGTATTCGTCCAAAAATTGGCGATGATCCTGAAAATCCAAAACGTATTAAAACTGTGCGCAGTAAAGGTTATTTGTTCGTTAAAGAAACCAACGGCATGTAATACGCTTTTTTCTGAGTCAAATAATGACTCAAATATAAAATAAGTCACATAGGACGGGTTTTGTGCTTAAACACAGTATATTCTTGCGCATATATGCAGGATTGGTGATCTTAGTTGCAGTAGTTGCCATTTTGGCGTACTTATTGGTGCAAATCATCAACTATCAGCGTGCGCAAGAATATCGTGAGTCTTTAACTGATGGTATGGCTTATATTATTAGTGAAGGGATTGCACGACAGCAAAACGAACAGCAAAAGAAAGACTGGATTTCTGATGCATCCGATTTGCTGGAATTGCCCATCTACTATGTGCAGGCAGACAAAGTAGATTTGTCGCGCGCAGAGCTTAGACGGATTAAAGAACGTAAAGCGGCTGTGCGCTATAATGCCGAAAAAATGATTGCCTATATTATTTTGGGTATGAAAGATGATCCAAATCATTATTTATATATCAAGGCAGATAAAATTACAGAACGGCAAATGAAAGCTTTGCCGATTTTTGTTTTAGATTATTTGGTGTATTACCCGGGTCAGGAAAAAGAATATCTAGCCAAAATTCAGCAGCACTTTTCTTATCCAGTCAATATTAAAAATATTCAGGAACTGCCACTCGATTCTGAACAGATTGGGCGTTTAAGACTCGATCACAGCATTATTTTATATCGTGACAATGCCACCGTGCGTGGTACAACCATCTCGATTGTGTCACCGATGCCAAATTCACCCTCAGAAGTCTTGGTTTTAGGGCCTGTGCCGTTATTTAACTGGATGCCATTCCAGTTGGCAGCAGGCATTACCTTGCTCAGTATGTTTATGTTGAGTTTGGGGGTTTATGGTCTGATCTTGCCTATGCAGCGTAAGATTCGCCAAGTGAACTATGCCTTAAACCGTACTAAATCGGGCGATTTAAACATGCGTTTGCCTGTAGATGGCACAGATGAAATGGCAAGTTTGGCATCTAGCTATAACAGCATGTCTGACCATATTCAGCGTTTGATTGAAGCGCAGCGTGAACTGATGCGCGCTGTATCGCATGAGCTGCGCACGCCTGTGGCACGTATTCGTTTTGGTATGGAAATGCTGGCAGAAGAAGATGATTACGAATATCGCTTACAGCAAGTCGAAATGATTGATAAAGATATTGAGGCTTTAAACACCTTGATTGATGAGATCATGACCTATGCCAAACTTGAACAGGGCATGCCATCTTTAGAAATTGAAAAGATCGTTTTGGTTGAAGTGCTAGAGCAGGTGGCTACGGAAACAGAAGCATTGAAAACCCAAAAAGATATTCAATTGCTTGCCCCACCTGTGACTTTGGAAGTGGAAGCTGAACGCCGTTACTTGCACCGTGTGGTACAGAACTTGGTGGGCAATGCAGTCCGTTACTGTGACCATAAAGTCTTGATCAGTGGCGGTATTAACGAACAAGGCATGGCCTATGTTTGTGTGGAAGATGATGGGCCGGGGATTCCCGAACAAGACCGAGAACGTGTATTTGAAGCCTTTGCTCGTTTAGATGACAGCCGCACCCGTGCTTCAGGTGGTTATGGTTTAGGTTTGTCTATTGTAAGCCGCATTGCTTATTGGTTTGGTGGCAAAATTGAAGTCGATCAGAGTCCGAACTTGGGTGGTGCACGTTTTATGATGGTTTGGCCTGCCAAACGGTTTAGTAAGGCAAGAAAAAAAGCCGCAGCAGAGAAAGAGAAAACTACAGATTCATTGACTTGATTTGAGTGTACTAAAACTTTTCTCAGACATAAAAACCAGTGCAGTTCAAGGCACTGGTTTTTTATCGCTTTTTTATCTCTATGCAGATCAATCTATAACTTAGTGCGATTCTTTATATAGCTGATCGGCCTGTTCAAAACGGTCTGTCACTTCATGACTTGGCGCTTTGCCCAATAAACTCACTACGACAATCGCAATCCAAGAACACACAAAGCCTGGAATAATTTCATAAATACCTGTATCTGCCCAAAGGTTTTTCCAGAGAATAACCATAAGTGCGCCGACAACCATCCCCGCCAATGCACCGTTTAAAGTCATGCGTTTCCAGAATAAAGACAGAATAATCAGTGGGCCAAATGCTGCACCGAAGCCTGCCCAAGCATAAGAAACCAATCCCAAAACTTTGGATTCAGGATTACCCGCCATCCAAATAGCAAGCAGCGCAATCATGAGTACCATGCCGCGTCCGACCCACACCAATTCATTTTGTGAGGCATTTTTACGCAGGAACGATTTGTAAAAATCTTCGGTTAAAGTACTTGAACAGACCAAAAGTTGACAGCTTAGGGTACTCATCACAGCAGCTAAAATTGCAGCCAGTACCACACCTGCCACCCACGGATTAAACAGGATTTTGGTCAGTTCCATAAATACTGTTTCAGGGTTGGCATTGACCACACCTGCCAGTTCAGGATGTTGCTGGAAGTAGGCGATACCAAAAAAGCCCGCAGCCACCGCACCGCCTAAACATAGTGTCATCCATGTCATGCCAATACGACGTGCATTCGGAATAGACTTGACTGAATCAACTGCCATAAAACGCACTAAAATATGTGGCTGTCCAAAATAGCCTAAGCCCCATGCCATGAGGGAAATGATCGCGACCCAGCTTAAATCTCCGACTAAATTCAGCGCCTGCGGACGAGCCGCTTCTAAAGCAAGTGTGACTTGGCTTAGGTCAGAAAAGCTGAGTAGGGTAATGATAGGGGTCAGCAAGAGCGCAAAAATCATCAAGCCAGCCTGAATGGTGTCCGTCCAGCTGACTGCCAAGAAACCACCAATAAACACATAGCTGATGGTGGCAATAGCACTAATCCACAATGCAGTGCTATAAGGCAGATCAAACATACTTTCAAATAAACGCGCACCTGCAACCATGCCCGAAGCACAATAAATCGCAAAGAAAATTAGAATTACGCAGGCAGATACAATCCTTAAAATTTTTCTTTGATCATTAAAACGGTTAGAAAAATAATCAGGCAAAGTCAGTGCATTGTGCTGTACTTCGGTGTGTACTCGTAAACGACCTGCCACCAAAAGCCAGTTTAGCCATGCGCCAATAATCAGACCAACGGCAATCCACATTTCAGACAAACCTGAAAGATAAATGGCACCGGGTAAGCCCATCAGCAACCAGCCACTCATATCGGATGCGCCTGCAGAAAGTGCAGTGACAAAACTGCCAAGACGACGACCACCTAAAATGTAGTCCGAGAAATTTCGAGTCGCGCGATAAGCCAATAAACCAATGACAATCATGGCGACAATATAAAACAGGAAAGTAATAATGGTGGGGTTGAGTGCGCTCATACAGTATCCATTTGGGTTTTGGACAGTCGACTAAAATACAGACCGCTGCTAGATGTGAGTCACTCAATTTGGTGAGTGCAGAGATCTCATCTGCGGTGCTGATTTCATCAAGAAACGCGAAATTTAACCATACATTAAAAAATATTTCAGATTTTTTTCTGAATGGGCATAAAATAGGCAGCTTGAAAGCTGCCTATCATCTTGATGTTTATCTGATTTGCTTATGGATTATTGCGACCCATAACACCACGAATGGTATTCAGGACATCTGCAGGTAAGACCACAGTTTTGGCATTGTTGGATTTCGCCATATCTTGCATGGCTTTTACATATTGCTCACCCAATAAGTACGCCACAGGAATTTCTTTATCACCTACCGCAGAGCTGACCATTTCAATGGCACGTTGAGAAGATTCTGCCAATACAACTTGCGCTTCTGCATCACGACGTGAAGCTTCCAAACGACCATCGGCTTCTAAAATAGCCGCTTGTTTTTCACCATCGGCTTTGGTTACGGTAGCACGACGCTGACGTTCTGCTGCAGCTTGTTCTTCCATAGCTGCCTGCATGGTATGCGATGGTTTAATATCCTGAATTTCTACAGTTTTAAGGGTAATTCCCCAGTCTGAAATATCATCAGAAATGGCTGCTTTGAGTTTGGCTTTGATGTGATCGCGCGAAGACAAGGCATCATCCAAATCCATTTCACCCACAATAGAACGCAATGAGGTTTGAACAAGGTTTTGAATCGCCCAAGTATAGTTTTCAATGCCATACACTGCTTTTTCAGGAGTCGTGAGATTAATGTACGCTACCGCATTCATGAGCAGAACTGCGTTGTCACGGGTAATGACTTCCTGAGATGGAATATCTAATACAATATCTTTGGTGGTGACTTTATAGGCCACTTCATCGACATAAGGAATGACGAAGTTAAGTCCCGGTGCAAGTGTGGTGTGGTATTTACCCAGACGTTGCACAATCCACTTATAACCTTGCGGAACAATTCGCACGCCTTTAAAAATGGTAATTCCAACAAAGGCTAAAATCGCTAAAACAATAATAGATCCACCAGACATTTTAATTTCTCACTTTTTCGTTGTCATGTGCGCTGTGATGCGGCTGCACCACCAAATCATTACCCAAAATATCAATCACGCGAATACGATCTCCCACTTGCACAGGGCTTGTGGTGCGGCAGTTCCATTCGTCTGAACCAAGTACGGGCATCGGGAAACGGACTTTAATTTGATCATGTTCCAAGTTGGTTTGAATAACCATGCCAATTTGTCCAATAGTGGCTTCGCGTGACAAGCCTGCTTTGGTTTTATCGGTAGATAAGGGTTTGATAAATTTAAACCACGCCAAGGTACACAGTACCGACAAGATAATCCACATCACCAATTGGGTAGTGGTACCCATCATGGGGAACATCCAGTATAAAATACCGACCATGACTGCCCCAATGCCAAACCATAAAGCGGCAAACGCAGGCAAGACCAGTTCTGAAAGCATTAACAGAACGCCTAGTACAAACCAGTGCCAAGGTTCAAGAACGAATTCCATACATCTACTCGCGTATTTTTTACGATTGGTTAATTCTAATTGCTTAGAGAAACGCATCGACTTAAAAAGATGCGCTCTCATCACTTTAACAGATCAATAAGTTTATGAATATTAAAAAAATCACTGAATCTTAAAATTTCGGACGCGGTGCAGGTTTCAGCGCGGCAGGTGATTTTTTAAAGTGAGTGATGGCTTGCTGAATTGCTTTGACCTGTAATTGTGCAGCTTTTTCACCTTCTAAAATTGTTTGGTTACTGGCTTTTAAATCCAGTGTGCCAATATGTCCAACTTTTGGTTGAATCACGATATTGGCCTGCGCCAATTCCTGATTGATACTTTGCTGCCCCATAATATTTAAAGTTTGATCGAGTAAGCCCCACATATTTACAGGTTGATTACCTGTTGGACGTGCTGAAATATCAACAGCAATCACCAAGTCTGCCCCCATGGCTTTGGCGGTTTCTACAGGAATCGGGCTGACCAGACCGCCATCGACATATTGTGTTCCACCAATGGTGGCTGGTACAAAGACATTCGGAATACTGCAAGATGCACGAACGGCTTGACCTGCATTGCCTTTAATAAAGTCGGCTTTGCGGCCATTATCTAAACGTGTGGCAACGGCTGCAAAACGAATTGGAAACTTTTCAATCGGTTTGTTGGCCACGTGTTGATTGACATAATCTTGCAGTTTTTGTCCTGCAACAAAACCTTGACGGCTTAATGTTAAATCACGAATGTCAGATTCTTTAAACGTCAGGGCAATGTGCTGAAGCTGATAAGGACTTTTACCACTGGCATATAAACTGCCGACAAAGCTGCCTGCACTGGTGCCTGTGACAATTTTTGGTTTAATCCCGTGAGACTCTAAAACTTTAATGACGCCAATATGTGCAAAACCTTTAGCACCACCGCCACCCAGCGCCAGTGCAATTACAGGTTCACGTGCTTGGATAGGTGTGGTGCTTGGCGGTGTTTTTGTTGTTTTGTCGCAGCCAGCCAAAGTTAGAGCTAGTACGCCCACTAAAGAATAACGAATCAGTTGCATATCAAATCTAAATTTAGATCAAAGAATATTGCGCCCATCTGAACAAAAAATAGAAACTTTGACTAGCCCTTTTTCAAAAGCTTTTGTAACGGTTTTGCCAACCAATGTGGATTTTTAGCCGAAAACTTGCCGTGATATTGCGTATAAATTGCATCTAAATCTTGAGCATAATCGCCCGTAGGATGAAACACGCCCAAAATATGAA
This sequence comes from Acinetobacter sp. YH12021, assembly GCF_013420145.1. NCBI lineage: Bacteria > Pseudomonadati > Pseudomonadota > Gammaproteobacteria > Moraxellales > Moraxellaceae > Acinetobacter > Acinetobacter sp. YH12021. The sequence continues at coordinate 4,339 of NZ_VOYT01000014.1, read as the reverse complement.
TGGTTTTGTGTGCATAATCAAAAGAGAACATCACAATTGGGATATTGGCGCCGTAGGCAATATGGTAAAAGCCACTGCGGATATTTTCGGCTTGTTTACGTGTGCCTTCGGGCGCCATACCAATCCAGATTTTTTCTTTTTTTCGTACAATCTCAATAATATCTTGGGTATGTCCTTGAGGAGAATGGCGCACCACAGGAATTACCCCAATCCAGTTTAAAAGTGGCTTGAGTGGGGTTTCAAATAAAGTGTGCTTACCAAAAATAGTAATTTGAATACCTAAACCGAGTAGGGCGGTAAAACCATGCCACGCATCAATATTTGACGTATGCGGTGAGATAATAGCAACTGCTTTGGGCAAGTTGGGAAATTCGCCCACCATTTGCCAGCCTTGCGCCAAAAAAATATTTTTAAATAAAGCACGACTGCTGGCTGTTCCACGTTGTGGAACTTGGTCGGGTAACTGTGGAAATTGCCGTGCACTGCGTGCAAAAGGATTGGTGATTTTCATGAATGCGATGTCATCCTGACGTGCGTGATTAACAACAATAAATACCCAATATCATGACGCATGAATCTAAATCTATTCAAGATATTAGACTTTCGCTTTGTCTGATTCATTGGCAAAATAGTCGAAATCTGAATGTGAAAGTGATGAAAAATAACAATCCATTATTCAAAATTTTAGTGTAGTACTGCGTTTTTTTGATCTTTTGCCCATATCTAAATTGAGATGCTATGCCCAATTTGCGCCAAACTTATTTGTTGTTATTTTCTCTGTATTGGGCGCAGGGCTTGCCTGTTGGTTTTATGACCCATGCCTTGCCTGTGATTTTACGTGCGCAAGGTGTGTCTTTGGCACATATTGGCGGTTTCGGTTTGTTAATGCTGCCATGGTCAATCAAAGTGTTTTGGGCACCTTTGGTGGATCGCTTTGGACATTCATATTTTGGGCATTATCGTAGCTGGATTTTGCCGTGCCAGTGGCTGAGTGTTTTGGTGCTGATTGGGCTGTCCTTTTTACCGATTGAGTCCTTAAATCATCCTATATATTTGTGGGTGTTTTTTGTGGCTTTGCTCGGTATGAACTTGGTCGGTGCAACCCAAGATATTGCCACCGATGGTTTGGCGGTCAATATTTTACAAGCCAAACAGCAACATTGGGGTAATACCTTTCAGGTGGTTGGTTCACGACTGGGCTTTATTGTGGGTGGTGGTGCAATTCTGTGGGCATTGGATTGGCTAGATTGGCAAAAAACTTTCTTAATTTTAGCGGGATTGGTGTTTTTAAATACCTTGCCAATTTTAATGTTTAAAGAGCCACAACATGCTGCTAAACAAGTGCTTGTTCAAGCTCAAAGTAAAATGTCATTTCACGCACGTCTTGCTGCGATTCGTGAATATCTGCGCTATTTTGTGGAAACGCCTGTACTGTACGCATGGCTATGGGTGTTACTCAGCTTTAAAATTGCCGATGGTTTGGCTGGCCCTTTATTAAAACCTTTAATGGTAGATTTAGGCTTAAGCTTTTCTCAAATTGGCATTTATGTGACCATGTTGGGAGCAATCGCCGCTTTGTTGGGTGCAGGCATCGCAGGGTTGATGCTGAAATGGTGGTCTAGAGCGCATGCCCTCATCATTTTTTCTGTGCTTAAAATTTTGAGTTTAGTGGCCTATGCTTATTTGGCTGAATTGTATGAACAGCAAGTTGATGTTGCACACTGGCTGATTTATAGCATTAATGCTGCAGAAGATTTGTGCTCTGCCATGTTACTTGTGGTGATGCTGACCTTGATTATGCAGTACAGCCGTAAACAATACGCAGGGACCGACTTTACATTTCAGGTTGCGATTATGGCGACTGTGAGCGGGGTACTCTATACCCTGAGTGGAATGTTGGGCGATGCTTTAGGCTATGCGAATTACTTGCTGTTGATTTGTGTTGTTGCGATTTTATGCCTTGTCACGATCTGGAAATGGGCAAAGCTTGCGAAAAGCGCTCACTCATCCACGCTCGAATAAGAAGATAGATCATCAAGACAGAATGACAGGCTTAAACCACTTTAAAAAATTCATTGAGTGGAAAAAATAAAAGCGACCTTTAAAGAGTCGCTGGAGTATAAAAGGTATCCACATTGAAGCAGATACCGATCTCGTTTTTGTGATTTTCAAAAATTATTATTTGCGCTTTCAGTGCTTCACTTCGGCAGCGCAGGTAGTATAACTTTTAATTATGACAATCCTGCGACAACTTAAGTCGCATAGAAATATGTTGCAGGTAAAATCAGCATATTCTAGCTGCGGTATGGAGTATTGATTGCCTGTGTCCATTGTTGGTGATTACAACGCGGACAGATTTCATTGGCGTGTTCAAGTAAACGGACATGCCCGCAATACATGCAGGCATAATAAGTGTGTGGTGCTATGCGGTACACGGGTTGGCAAGCTTTAGGAAATAAGGGTAAACCATAGCGTGTGGCATCACCATGAAAAAATAACATGCTGAATTTGCCATCAGTTTCTAGTAAACCGACACGTACTTGTCCCAAATGCTCCACACCTTGTTGGCGCATTTCGGCAAAGAATTCATCATGCGACATTTTGCCGTATTTAATTTTTTCTAAGACCAGTTCGCCATTTTCTACAATATACAGCGATTTACCTTCAATCAAATCTTCAAAGGGTTGGTATTTCATCATGAGCCATGTGGTCAGGCGATACATTCCAATCACTACTGTCATCACCACCAAGGCGTGTACCAAAGGTAAATCTTCCGTGAACATGGGATCGCCCGCAATAGAACCGAGCGATAAAATAATGGCCAATTCAAAAATAGAAAGCTGGCGTACTCCGCGTTTCCCTGTAAGGCGCAAAAATATAATAATCATGCTAAACATGAGTGCAGCACGAATCATTAATTCGGCAACAAATGCCCATGTAGTATCGTGAATAAAGATGGTAAACCAATCCATAGATTGTCTATTTTGTTATTTTGATGCTTGATACTATGCTTAAATTGAGTGGGTAAAATAGTGGTTTTGAGTAAATAACTGCAATTACTTGAGTGGTTTAGGAAAACAAAAAAACTGTTATATTGTCTAAAAACTATAAATACAAAAAATAATGAATCAAAAGATGAATTCACAACTATTACAATTTGCCAAATCTATGCGTCATGTTGCTACGGATGCTGAAAATTTGCTGTGGCAAATACTCCGTGCCAAGCGTTTTATGAATCTGAAATTTCGTCGTCAGCATGTAATTCAACCTTATATTGTGGATTTTTACTGCCATGAAATTGGTTTAGTGATTGAGTTGGATGGTGGTCAGCATGGAATGGATGATGCCATTGAATATGATACTGAACGGACAAAGTTTTTAGAGGCTTTGGGTTTCGTTGTTGTGCGATATTGGAATCATGATGTGTTGGGACGGATGGAGATGATTTTGGAACACTTATGGCAAGTATGTTGTAAATTGAAAAATACCTTTCCCTGAGTTGTACTAGGCTTTTTTTAAAGAAATGTTTTAACATTTGCTAAAAAATTACATATTAATTTCATTAAATAAAATGAATGCTTTAGTAGAAAAAAAATTATAAATCAAATAGTATTCGCTTAGGTTTATGAAATAAATTACTTTTTAGAGTTAGAGATAAGGTGTATGAAGCTAGAAAAATTCATAATAACTAAGTTAAACGGTTATCAAAATGTTGAAATACATATTGAAAACAATAAGAAGATATTAGTTGCAGAAAATGGTTCAGGGAAAACCACAATTTTAAATATATTATTTTGTTGTCTTACTAACAATACATCTAAATTAAAAGGTTTTATTTTTGAAAAAGCTGAATTAATATTTTCTAATGGGAAAGTGATAAAATTTTATAAAGATGATTTAGAACAAAAATATAATGAAAATTTTGATGATATTTGGGATAATTATTCTAGGTTAAAGCCAAGTGATTATTTTTTGATTAATGAAAAATTGAATAGTTTTTTTGAATTTGTAAATTTTATATTAGAATATTCTGGATATATAGATGTTGAAAAATTTATTGGTTTTTATGTACATACAATTTTTGATGTTAAATCAGATTATGCTAAAAAAAGATTTATACAAAACTATATAATTAAAAACTTAAACTTCGATGCTGCACGTATGCTTATTGATATTGATAAGCTAATTTTAAGTAAACCAGATTTATATAAAAGACCTCTTGCAAAAATCATTTTTTAATCAATTCCATGTTGTAAATTGCAGCAATCAAATTAAGGCGTAAACCCATGCGTTTACGCCGATTGCGATAACGTTCAGCAAGAATTCTAAAGGTCTTTAA